>CAZDYB010000248.1:4081-6811 GCA_964509045.1 uncultured Akkermansia sp. | reverse complement strand
GAATCCCAACGGGATTCTGGCCATGGCCCAGGGTAGCCGAGCTCGCGAGGCCACCCTGGGTGAAGCGCCCGAAGGCGATTTCAACCGCAACGCGGTTGTGGCCATCGACGGTCGGGCCCCCGCGCGTCCTGGCGCACCGAGGTGGATGCCATCATCGGCAACGGCTCACACCAGGGCTGGGAAATGGTCCGTTGCCACCGGTCAAACCCCATGGTAACCCGATTCCCTCACACCCCCTCCAGCACTGGCAAAAAGCCCTTATCCAGCACAAAACCCCGCACGAATGATGGCAGGCATCCCCAGGTACTTCTCCAGTCGGTTCCCCACCCTGTTGGGCGGCATCGCCGCAGCCGGAGTTTCCCTCGCCGGTGAGGCCGATTTCACTGCCCGGGTCCAACCCCTGCTGGAAAAATACTGCTACGACTGTCACGCCGATGGCTCCGACAAGGGCAACGTCGTCTTCGATGGTTTCAAGTCCCACGCCGACCGGATCGCCAACCCCGGCTTCTGGCTCAATGTCCTCCGCAACCTCCGCGCGGAAGTCATGCCCCCCGCCAGGAAGGATCAACCCTCTGCATCCGAACTGGCGCTCATCGAGGGCTGGATCAAGTCCGACGTCTTCAGGATCGATCCCGCCAACCCCGATCCCGGCCGCGTCACCCTGCGTCGCCTGAACCGCGTCGAATACCAGAACACCATCCGCGACCTCATGGGGGTCGAGTTCCGCGCCTTTGAAGAATTCCCTCCCGACGACACCGGCTACGGCTTCGACAACATCGGCGATGTGCTGACCACGTCCCCGTTGCTGCTCGAAAAATACATGGACGCCGCCGAGGTCATCGTGGCCGACGCCGTGCCCATCGTGTCCGGCGTGGTCGACCAACAGCGGGCGGATGGAGCGGAATTCAAGTCGGCGGATGGCAGGATCGACGGCCGGAATGTCAGTTTCTACCAACCCGCCATCCTCTCGCGCACCTTCAAGACCTCGCAACCCGGCGGGTATCGACTGTTGCTCGAAGCCAATGTGTCCGGGGCCTTCGACTTCGATCCGGGCCGCATGAAGCTCACGGTGAAACTCAACGATGAGGTGTTGCTGGAGGAGGAACACAAATGGCAGGACGGCAGGAAGGTGAACCATGAGTTCTCCCGCCAGCTTCCCGCCGGCGATCACCAGGTCAGCCTCCAACTCGAACCCCTCGTCCCCGAGGATCAGAAAAAGACCCGCGTCGATTTCCGACTGCGCTCCGTGACCTTGGAGGGACCTCTGGCGCCCGAACTGCGCGTGCATCCGCCCAATTACGAACGCTTCTTCTCCCGGGACGAACCACCCCCGGATCCGACCGAACGACGCCGCTACACCAGCGAAGTCCTGAGCCGCTTTGCAACGAAGGCGTTCCGTCGGCCAGTCGACGACCGGACCGTCTCCAGGCTGACCGCCATCGCCGAGGAAGCCTCGTCTCAACCCGGCAAGTCATTCGAGGCCGGGGTCGCCCGTGCCATGGTCGCCGTCCTCGCCTCACCCCGCTTCCTCTTCCGCACCGAGGGTGTCGAACCCGCCGCAACAGCAGGCCAACATCCGAATCTCGACGAACATTCCCTCGCGTCGCGCCTGTCCTATTTCCTCTGGTCCACCATGCCGGATGCGGAGCTCACCGAACTCGCCGCCCGCGGTGAGCTTCGCAAGAACCTGAAGGCCCAGGTGAACCGCCTGCTGGCCGACCGCAGATCCCATCAGTTCGTCGAGAATTTCGTCGGGCAATGGTTGCTCGCGCGCGACGTCGAAGGCATCAGCATCAATGAACGCAGCGTCCTCGACCGGGACTCGGGGCAGGATCGGGCGCAGGAAAAGGTCCGGGAACGCTTCAACGAACTGCGCGAGATCCCGGCGGACCAGATCACGCCGGAACAACAGAAGGAACTCGACGCCGTGCGTGCCGCCTTCCGTCGCCGGCGCGATGCCACCGTCGAATTGAACGGAGACCTCCGCCGCGCCATGCGCCGCGAGACGGAACTGACCTTCAACCACATCCTCCGCGACGACCGCAGCATCACCGAACTGCTCGATGCCAATTACACGTTCCTCAACGAACGCCTCGCCCGTCACTACGGCGTGAACGGCGTCAAGGGCGACGATTTCCGCCAGGTCGCCCTCCCCGCAGACAGCCCGCGCGGCGGTATCCTCACCCACGGCAGCGTGCTGGTCGTCACCTCCAATCCCACCCGCACTTCACCCGTCAAACGCGGGGTCTTCCTCCTCGATCAGATCCTCGGCACCCCTGCTCCGCCACCCCCACCCGACGTTCCGGATCTCGAATTGGCAGAAAAGGAATTCAAGGATCGTGAACCCACCCTGCGCGAAACCCTCGAACTGCATCGCAGCAACGCCCTCTGCAAGTCCTGCCACAACCGCATGGATCCTCTCGGGCTCGCCCTCGAAAACTTCAATGCCCTCGGCATGTGGCGCGAGACAGAACGGGGTCATCCCGTCGACCCCTCCGGTTCACTCATCACCGGCGAGACCTTCACCGATATCCGCGAACTGAAACGCATCCTCGCCACCGAACGTCGCCTCGATTTCTACCGCTGCCTCACCGGCAAACTCATGACCTACGCCCTGGGCCGCGGAATGGATTACAACGACACCCAAGCTCTCGATGACATCGTTGAACGGCTCCAACGCGAAGAAGGCCGCTTCTCCGCCCTCTTGCTCGGCGTGATCGAATCCGCTCC
>CAZDYB010000248.1:1863-3981 GCA_964509045.1 uncultured Akkermansia sp. | reverse complement strand
GGCGGCGCCCCGTTGCGCATGGCCTTCGTCTACTTCCCCAACGGCGCCATCCAACCCAATTGGTGGCCCACCGGCGAAGGAAAGGACTTCCAACTCGCCCGCACCATGCAGTCCCTCGAAAAGGTGCGGCACCAACTCCAGGTCTTGGGCGGCCTGGATCACGTCAACGCCACCCCGGGTCCCGATGGCGCCGGGGATCATGCCCGCGCCAGTGGCACCTTCCTCACCGGTGTCCGCGTCCGCAAGACTGCCGGCTCCGACATCCTCGCCGGAGTCTCCATCGATCAACTCGTCGCCCGTCAGGTCGGGCATGTGACCCGGTTCTCCTCCCTGGAATTGACCTGCGATGGCGTCCGCAAATCCGGCAATTGCGATTCCGGCTATTCCTGCGCCTACCAATACAATCTCGGCTGGAGTTCCCCCACCACACCCGTCGCTCCGGAACCCAATCCACGCCTCGTCTTCGAACGGTTGTTCGGATCCGGTTCATCCGGTGAACGCGCCAAAAGCCTCGCCCTGCGACGCCAACAGCAACGCTCGATCCTCGACTTCGTCCTCGATGACGCCAAAGCCCTCCAGAAGCAACTCACCCACCGCGACCGCGACAAGCTGGACCAGTACCTGACCAACATGCGGGACATCGAACAGCGCATCGAACGCGCCGAACGTTTCCCCAACACCCCCGACCCCGATCTCGCCACCCCCGCCGGCATCCCCGGTTCCTTCCGCGAACACATCGACATCATGTTCGACATGATGCTCCTCGCCTTCGAGACCGACTCCACCCGCGTCGCCTCCTTCCTCCTCGCCAACGAAGGCAGCAATCGCGCCTTCCCCGAAATCGACATCCCCGAAGGCCACCATTACCTCACCCATCACCAGAACCGGAAGGACATGATCGCCAAGGTGGCCGAGATCGACGCCTGGTACGTGGCAAGGTTCGCACGCTTCCTCGAAAGGATGGAGGCCAGCCGCGATGTCGATGGCCGATCGTTGCTGCACAATTCCATGATCGTTTACGGCAGCGGCAACTCCGATGGCAACCGCCACACCCACGTCAACCTGCCCGTCATCATGGCCGGTGCCGGTGGCGGGACCGTCACCCCAGGCCGCTATACCAGGTTCGGCGGCGTCCCCATGAGCAACCTGCTCCTCAGCATGGCCGATCGCATGGGCGCCACCGGGATCGATCGCCTCGGTGATTCCACCGGACGTCTGCAGGGCGTTTGATCCGATCCATCTCTCGCGGTGATTCCTGAAATCAGGGGCGGAATCAGTCCACCCCCCAAAAGCCCGTCCCATGAAGCTGACTTGTCTTCTCTTCGCCAGCCTCTGCCTCGCCCTCTCTCTGGTGGGAAGTTCTCCTCTCCGTGCCCCGGACGAAACCCTCTCCCTCTGGGCCGGCTCAGCCCCGGGAACTTCCATCGCCAACGGGCCGGAAAGGAAGGTCGAGGGCCGACCGCGCCCTTTCTTTCAACTGACCGATGTCGCCAAGCCCGCCCTGGAAGTCTTCCTCGCTCCCGTCAACCAACGGAACGGCACCGCTGTGTTGGTCGTTCCCGGCGGTGGCATGCAACGCCTCGCCTACGAACACGAGGGTCTGGAAGTCGCGCACTGGCTCAATTCCATCGGCATCTCCGCCTTCGTCCTCAAGTACCGCGTGCCCGCCCCCGCCTTCACCGGACTGCTCGACGCCCAACGTGCCATGGGACTCATCAGGTCCAATGCCGCCCGTTGGCGGGTCGACCCGGATTCCCTCGGCTTCATCGGCTTCTCCGCCGGCGGTGAGATCGGTGCCTGGCTCGTCACTCATTCCACCGGTCGCAATTATCCCGTCGCAGACCCCGCCGATCAGCAGTCGTGCCGGCCCGACTTCGCCGCGTTCATCTATCCCGGCGGCCTGTTGCAACGCGGCGGCGGACTCAAGGATCCCATCGCCACCAATCTCAACACCTCCCTGCCGCCCATCTTCCTCGCCCACGCCTTCGATGACGCTTCCGAAAACAGCCTGCAACTCGCCCTCGCCCTGAAACACGCCCGCATCCCCACCGAATTCCATCTGTTCCACAAGGGCGCCCATGGCTTCGGCGCCCGCGACATCGGCGGTCCCGCCGGCGC
>CAZDYB010000248.1:0-1763 GCA_964509045.1 uncultured Akkermansia sp. | reverse complement strand
TCAGTAATCCTCGAGTTGGACCTTCCGCAACTGCTGCCAATCCAGGGCGCCCGGATCAATGGGCGCCTCCGAACCCAGGAACAGTTCAGGATTCTGGCGACTCCGATACACATGATTGAAGCCGTCGGTCACCTTCACCCGGTCGCCGGTTGCCGGGTCGGAGTACCTTGTTTCGCCCCGGATGGTGTCGACCCGGATTCGCTGGTCGCGCTCGCCTTGCGTCATGCGTTCATTGAATCGGGCCGTGTTCGCCTCGCCGAACGCCCGGATGGCATCCATGCGCTGATGGTGCGACCGGGTCATTGCAGCCGTGTTGGCCTGGATGTTCGCCATCGTCGCCTCGTGCAGTTGCCGGCTCGCCTCCCGATTGGCAGCCGAACCCTGCGCCTGGGCTTCCTGCTCAAGCTTTACCCACGCCGGATTCATGACGACCGAATCCTGGGCAATCCGCGTGTGGACATGGACCGACTCGAGATCGTCCCCCGTCTGGGAAACCGATGCGAGGGCACTCCACGAATGCCAGAGGTCGCTGCCAAGTTGCCGCGAAGAATGGTTGATCCGGACCTCGACCCGCGCCCGGATGCCCCCGGACAGGGTTCCGTCGATGGAGCCTCGTGCCTCCGTCGCCCCGTACGGTTTCGACACCTTCGGCGCGGTCTGTTCGTTCCCCAGATCCTTCAGGACCACACCATTCGCCGCCAGCCTGGGCAGAAAGACTGATCGCAGGAACTCGACGGGGGCCATCGGAGCGAGCTCGTTCGGGTTCGAGACAACCGGCAGACCGAGGGAACGCTTCTGAGCCCGGAGACCGTCCGTCATCGGCCCCTCTGAAAACAGGTACTGCGTGGTGGGAAAATAGACGATCTGGGAGCGGAGTTCCGGGGATTGCAGGGTGACAAACACCTGCGGCTGCCCGATGGCCCCGTCCCACACCCGGTGAAACGACTGCTGCGCCCGCCAGTCGCTCGGAACCTTCATGGCAAAGGCCACCATCTTCTCCCGGTCCGGATCAAGAACCGCATACAGGCGGTAGGGCCTCACCGGTGCGTTGGTGGCGGGGAGCGCGTCCCCCTTCGCCTGACCGCCGACCGTCTTTCCCGCGTCAGCCCCCGACACGGGCTGCACGACAAGAACGAGTGCCCAAGCCAGGAGTTGGAGGAACATTCGCGTGGGTTTCATCGCCGGGACCCTATCAGGCCCGACGCCCATGGCGAGATCAGGCGTGAGGGTTGGACTGCAAGACAAGGCCCATGGGTTCATGCCGGACCCGGCGGACCCCCGCCACACCCCAACCTTTTGTTGCACCTGCAACAGAAGTTCGAGCCTGCCGATCCCGACAGATCCCCTGGCCAATGCGGCCGGTGAATCCACCCCGTCCATCCGCCTTGGGGACAGGCTCCATGACGACCATCAAGCCCGACGCCCACGGCGAGATCAGGCGTGAGGGTTGGACTGCAAGACAAGGCCCATGGGTTCATGCCGGACCCGGCGGACCCCCGCCACACCCCAACCTTTTGTTGCACCTGCAACAAGAGTTCGAGCCTGCCGATCCCGACAGATCCCCGGCCAATACGGCCGGTGAATCCACCCCGTCCATCCGTCTTGGGGACAGGCTCCATGACGTCTTCCCTCACGCCGCTCGTACTTCCCTCGCTTTTCCCATTGCTGAGGCATCTTCCTCACCGCTTTGCTCGCGCCGTGCCTGCCGCCTCCCCTCCACCGCGGGTAAGCCTGTTGATCGCCTCCTACAATCGCGCCCGATT
>CAZDYB010000247.1:4762-6824 GCA_964509045.1 uncultured Akkermansia sp. | reverse complement strand
GACGGCTCTGCCACGCAGGGTGCCACACACGTGGAGGCTTTGGAACAGGAGGCCTGCGAGATCCTGGGCGTGAAGTCCCTGCGCGATTGGTTCCGCAAACCCGCCGGCTTCTTTGCCGACCACCTGAAGCGCTATTCCAAGAGTCGCCGTCAGGCACCGATCTACTGGCCGCTCAGCAGCTCCAACGGCCTCTACACCGTCTGGCTCTACTACCACCGCCTCACGCCAGACACCCTGTTCACCGTCCTGCGCGATTACATGAATCCCAAGCTGGAGTTTGAGGAACGCCGTGCCTTCCAGCTTCGCCAGGAAGCGGGCACCACACCGTCACCCTCCCAACGTCGCGACATCGCCGATGCCGAGGAGTTGGTTGAGGACATCCGCGCCCTGAAGGCCGAGCTGGAGCGGGTGGCTCCATTGTTCCGACCCAACCTGAACGACGGCGTCATCATCAACCACGCCCCGCTTTGGCGCATGATCGGCCTGCCCAAGTGGCGCAAGGATTGCCAGGCCATCTGGAACGAGCTGGCCCAGGGCGACTACGACTGGGCGCACCTCGCCATGCACCTGTGGCCCGAGCGCGTCGTCCCCAAGTGCACCACCGACCGCAGCCTCGCCATCGCCCACGGCTTGGAGGAGGTCTTCTGGCAGGAAGATCCCGAGAAGCCGGGCAAGTGGATTGCCAGAAAGGTCACCGAAACCGAGGTACGTGGCCTGATCGCCGAGCGCACCTCAGCGGCGGTGAAGGCGGCGGTGGAGGAGTTGAGCGTCAGTGGTCAGCACCAGGGTTCAGAGGGGAGCGGCAGGGTTCAGCGTCGGGGTTCAGCATCAGCGGGCGGAGCGCGGAAACGGGGGAAGAAGGCGAGCGCGCAAGAGGAGGAGTTGCTGTGAAGAAGAGCATCGGAGGTCAGCATCAGGGGTCAGGGGACAGCAACAGGGGGCGGAAGCCTACTCCCTCCAGAGCCTCAAGCCCTTTCTCTGAACCCGGCACCCTGAATCTGAACCCTGATGCTGCCCCCCGAAACCTGCTCACCGACGTTCGGGAGCTGATCGTCTCCACGCGCCAGACGGTGGCCCGCGGGGTCAACGCCGCCCTGGTGTTGCTGTATTGGAAGGTCGGTGAACGTATCCGCCGCGACGTCCTGAAGGAGAAGCGGGCTGAATATGGTGAGGAGATTGTGTCGACGTTGTCGGCAAAATTGGTCCCGGATTTTGGGGCCGGCTTTGCCCTGCGCAACCTGCGCCGGATGATCCAGTTTTCGGAGGTTTTCCCAGACCCAAAGATTGTTTCGACACTGTCGCAACAATTGGGCTGGTCGCACTTCGTCGAGCTGCTGCCGTTGAAGACGCACCTGCAACGTGAGTTCTACGCCGAGATGTGCCGGGTGAAGGCGGACAGACGATGTGAGCAGCGAAGGAACCTTTGCCCGGCGTGGTCGAGGACGGTTGGGAAAGGAAGGCGATGAAGCAGGGACGGGCCATGACGACGGGATCGACATCGAAGCCGGCGAAGATCGGCCTGCGCGTGAGCACGGAAGTCCTGAGGGAGAAGCGGGCCGGGTATGGGGAGCGGATTATCCACGCACTGAGTGGAAAATTGAACGCGGAGTTTGGGCGTGGCTTCACCAAGACCAACCTGTTCAACATGGTGCGTTTTGCGGAGACGTTTCCGAACCTGTCGATGGTCCACGCGCTGGGTGGAACGTTGAGTTGGACGCACCTGCGGGAGATCATCTACCTCGACGACCCGCTGAAGCGCGACTTCTACGCGGAAATGTGCCGGATCGAGCGACGTCGCCCCCGCTACTGACCCCTGATGCTGCCCCCGATGCCAACCACCGAAGCAGAACCCATGTTCCTCGCGCGCTACATCGAGCGGGCGGGAACCGGGACGTTGGACATGGCTGCCCTTTCGCGAGAAGCGGGGCTGAAGGAACCCCAGTTCCGCTTCGAACACGGTCAGTTCATCCAGGTCTTGTGGCGTCCCGAGGGAGCCACCCCGCAAGTCACCCCGCAAGTCACCCCGCAAGTCACCCCGCAAGTCACCCCGCAAGTCACCCCG
>CAZDYB010000247.1:0-4662 GCA_964509045.1 uncultured Akkermansia sp. | reverse complement strand
GAACCCTGACGCTGAACCCTGACGCTGAACCCTGACGCTGAACCCTGACGCTGAACCCTGACGCTGAATGAACCCCTTTCCCACCTACTTGCATGAGTTGCTTGAGGACAAGCTCAAGGAGCGCCGGATCGTGGTCTGGTACGATCCCAACCGCGAGTTTGAGCCCTTCGTTGCGGGGTTGGGCGGGGAGGTGGACGAGCGCGGCCTGAGGCAGGTCACGCTGGGCTCCGTAAAGGCCGGGCTGGGCATCTTCCAAGGCTCCTACTTCGCCCTCCGGATGCAGTTGGATCCGTTGCTCGACGGCCATCGACCGCCGCCCCATGTCCTCTATCTCCCCGGCCAGAAGCGGGATGCCCAGGGTTCCGTGCTGATGGAATGGGAAAAGGCAGGGGACACCTGGGAACCCCAGATGAGGCGCCTGGCCCGGCAGGTCATGCGGGAGCGGTTCAGCGATGGGGTGATCGACGACATGCTCGCGCCGGCCGGCCTCACGTACCATGACGTGGTGGCGTTGCTGGCGGAAAACGAGGGGCGAAACCGCTCCCTCTTGGACCTGGCCCTCGAGACAACCGACATCGTCGCCGCCACCGCCCTGTGGGTCGCCGATGCGGCCCAGGACAAGCGGTTGGTGGAGAAAGGCGCGGTCGGCGAGCTGATCAAGCTGGTGGAGAACCGGGCTGGATTCCGAGGCGTGACCGAATCGGACTTGGCCGGCGGCCGCCAACGGTTCATACGCTACCTGCTGCTGGCGGAGTTCCGCGAGGACCTTCGCTGCGAGCCGCCCGCGATGCTGTCGATGATTCCGCAGCCGACCTTGAAGGAGCAGCGGGAGTTCTGCCGAAAGGTCCTCGACCATCTTCGGACCCGGCACATGCGGGCCTTCCAGGAGATGGCCGACGACGTGGAGCGGGAGTTCGGTCTGGTGGAGGCCGGCATCGCCGCCCAGGACCTGGGCAGCATCGACACCTTCCGATTCGAGGAGAAGGCCGTGCTGTATCACTGCGGCGAGGTGTTGGCAGTCGGGGATTATCCCGGGGCCGCCCAACTGGTTTCCGTCCATAGCGGCAGTTTTTGGGCGCGCCTCGACTTCTCGCGTCGGCAGGCGCAATGGGAGGTCTGCGACATCCTGGCGGCCTTGGGCACCGAGGCCGCCAAGGTCGAGGCCGACCTCGCCAAGCTCCCCAACGACGTCGGAAGCCGCGAGATGCTCAGGCGCTACGTGGCCGAGGGCGGATGGCATCGGCTCGACCTGCTCCAGCGTCGGCTCGAGGCACGGGTTGCCCGGTTGGAGGAGGAACCCGAGACGGAGAAGTCCCTGAACCTCCTCAGGGCCAAGGTGGAAAGCGTGCTGCGCAGGATGGCCGAGAAGTTCGGCCAGGCGCTGGCACGGGACAAATGGACCGTCGCCGACACCCTTCACCAGACGCGGATTTGGTCCACGCGCGTCGCCCCCATGGCGGGGAAGGTCGCGGTGTTCTTCGTGGACGCGATGCGGTTCGAGATGGGAACGGATTTCGCCGCGCAGATTCCGGAGGCGAAGGACCTGAAGATCGAGGCGGCGGTTTCCGTGTTGCCCTCGATCACGCCGCTGGGCATGGCGGCCCTGCTACCGGGAGCGGCCGAGAGCTACTCGGTCGTGGAAGTCGGGGGAAAGCTCGCCGCCAAGGTCGATGGCCAGGCATTGGGCGAGGTGAAGGCCCGGATGAGCCACCTCAAGGCACGCGTGCCCGACGCCACGGACATCACGCTGGAACGTCTTTTGCAAGATTCATTCTCCAAGGTGCAAGACAGGATCGGCGACGCCCGCTTGGTGGTGGTGCGCTCGCAGGAAATCGACGCACTGGGCGAGAACATCGAGACGCTCGCCCGCGGCGTGATGGACACGGTGATCGGAAACCTGGCACGCGCCGTTCGTCGATTGGCGAGCATGGGCTTCGAGCGATTCCTGCTCACCGCCGACCACGGGCATCAGTTCTCAACGCGCAAGGAGGACGACCAAAAGGTGGGGGCTCCGCTCGGGGCGACGCTGGAGCTGCACCGGCGTTGTTGGATGGGCCGCGGGGCAAGCAGCGTCCCGGGCACCCTCACGGCCCGGGCACCCGAACTCGGCTACGATTCCAACCTGGAGTTCGTCTTCCCTTCCGGCCTTGGTGTCTTCCCGGCCGGTGGCGACCTCGCCTACCACCACGGCGGATGCAGCCTGCAAGAGATGGTCATCCCCGTGATCACCTTCCGCATGAAGGCCGCCGGCAACCCATCCAGTGCCGCTCACATCCGCATCGCCGAGCATCCCGAGTCGGTCACCAATCGCACCTTTGGCGTGCGCCTCGACTTGGAGGCCGACCTCGTGAACCGGGAACCGCTTCAGCTCCGCGTGCTCCTCGTCAGCGGTGGGGAAGAAGTGGGACGTGCCGGAATGGTGATCGGAGCCGAGTTCCAACGGGAAACCGGTGTGCTGACAATGCTACCCGGCGCCTCAACCAGCGTCGCCATGGTGTTGACCCGGGACGACATCCCGTCACTGCGTGTCGTCGTTCAGGACGTCGGCACCGGCGGCATCTTGACCGAAAGCAAGGCCATCCCCGTTTCCCTTAAAGCCTGACTCCCCTGACACGGACCCCTGAACCCCAAACCCTTCTCCCTGATGCTGCCCCCTGATGCTGTTCCCCCCTCCGATGCCCTGGACACCAAGGTCAACCGCCAGTTTGCCGGGCGTGTGGTACGCAAGGACCTGGTGCGCCGGGTGAAGGTGGGGGCCAACGTGCCGGCCTTCGTCCTGGAGTTCCTGCTGGGCAAGTACTGCGCCTCGTCGGATCCGCTGGCCATCGAGATGGGTCTCCAGGTCGTCAACGACACCCTGCGCGACAACTACATCCGTCCCGACGAAGCCACCAAGGCGCAGTCCAAGGTCAAGGAAATCGGGCGCTTCACCTTCATCGACAAGGTGAAGGTGCGGTTGGTGGATTCCGAATACTGGGCCGAGGTCGTCAACTTCGGCCATGCCTTCGTCCACATTCCCAACCAGTACGTGCGCCAGTTTGAGCGGCTCCTGACGGGCGGCATCTGGGCGCAGGTGGACATGGTCTTCCAGTACGACGAGGAGACGAAGGGCAAGTATCCGTTCTGGATCGACAAGCTGACGCCCATCCAACTGGCGTCCTTCGACATGGACGAATACCGGCGCATCCGCTCGTCGTTCAGCACGGATGAATGGCGGGACCTCATCGTGCGCAGCATGGGCTACGAGCCCTCGATCCTCGAGAAGCGCACGAAGATGTTCTACTGCCTGCGCCTCGTTCAGCTTTGCGAGCGCAACTTCAACTACGTGGACATGGGGCCGCCGGGAACGGGCAAGAGCTACGCCGTCCAGGACCTGTCCCCGTATGCCGCGCTCCTCACAGGCCCAACCACCGTCGCCAACATGTTCGGCCACATGAACGGGCGCCGGAAGGGCATGGTGGAGATCTGGGACGCCGTCGGCTTCGACGAGGTGGCCGACCTCGAAAACATGCCCAAGGAGGTCATCACGACGATGAAGACCTACTGCGAGTCGGGGAAGTTCCAGCGCGGCCCCGAGGAAAGCGCCGGTTACGCCAGCATTGGGCTCTTCGGAAACACCCGGCAACCCGTGGATGTCATGGTGCAGACCAGCCACCTCTTCGAGCCGATGCCATCGGTCATTCGCGAGGACCCGGCATTCATCGACCGCATCCACTACTACCTGCCCGGCTGGGAAATGCCCGTGATGCGGAACGAGCTGTTCACCAACCATTACGGGCTGGTGATTGATTACCTCGCCGAGGCGCTCCGCGAACTGCGCAAGGCCAACTTCAGCGAGGCACTCGACCAGCACTTTTCACTGGGGTCGCACCTCAACACCCGCGACCGCAAGGCCGTGCGTCGCACCGTCTCCGGCATGATCAAGGTCCTGCATCCCCACGGCGAGGTCTCCAAGGAGGACATGGCCGAGATCCTCGCCTTCGCGATCGAGGGCCGACGCCGGGTCAAGGAACAGCTCAAGAAGATGGGTTCCTTCGACTACCACCAGACCAGCTTCAGCTACCTCGACAAGGAATCCGGAGAGGAACACTTCGTCGGGGTCCCGGAACAGGGAGGCCGCGACCTCATTTCCACCGACCCATTGCCTCCCGGGTCGGTCTATGCCGCCACGGTGGACGGGTCGGGAACCGTCGGGCTGTTCCGGATCGAGGTCACGATGTCGGGTGGGACGGGCAAGATGAAGCTGGCGGGCGGGGTGAGCGGCTCGATGAAGGAATCCTTCGCGCGCGCCTTCAGCTACCTGCAATCCAACAAGAGCGCCCTGGGCGTCGCCAGGGACGTGGACCTCTCCGACTTCCACGTCGAGTGCATCGACTTGCTGGGCAACCGTGTCGATGGCGAGCTTGGGGTGGCGTTCCTTGTCGCGTGTTATTCCATCCTCCGGAGGACCTCCACGATGCCTGGCCTTCTTGCTTTGGGCGACCTCAGCATCCAGGGCAACATCAAGCCGGTGCGGTCGCTCAACGAACCGCTTCGGCTCGCGAAGGACAACGGCGCGAGGAAGGTCCTGGTGCCCACCGAAAACAAGCGCCAGTTCCTGGAAGTCGATTCCGAGATCATCGAGCACGTGGACCCGGTCTTCTACGGCGACCTCCGGGCGGC
>CAZDYB010000246.1:0-6831 GCA_964509045.1 uncultured Akkermansia sp. | reverse complement strand
CTGCAACGCGCGATTGGGATCCTTCGGTGGGGTAAACCCATCCAGTTCCAGCGCCGATACCGCTCCCTCCAGGACTTCCAAGGGGCTCAGGACTTCACCCGGAGACACGGTCACCGCTTCAAGTCCGTCGAATTTCCCCTGGGTCAACCCCAGCACATACGCCGCCAGTTGTTGGGAAAGCCGTCCCGCCTGGTTGCGCCCCATCCCCTGGCTCAGCCACGACTCCACCGAACTGAGCGCCGACCCCAGATCTCCGCTGAACTCCACCGCGTCTCCGTTCTTGTCCACCAACGGCAACCCGTTCAGCACCGCCAGATGCACCGGAAGGATCCGCGGCAAGCCGTCCGGTCCCGCCCAGTAACCCGGCCCAGTCGATGCCGGCAATTCCCCCGCCATTGCCACAAAGCCGAATCCTCCCACCGTCTCAATGCCAGTCCCCGACAACGTCACCACGGCGCTGCCCGGCGTCAGCAATCCATCCGGATCCGTCGTCGCCACCCAATTCCCGCCCCCCGCCGGAACCACGCTCACCTGATAGTCGCCCGCCACCAACGGACTGATACCGATCTCGCCCCCGGGCCCGCTCACGCCCGTCGCCACCACCGTCCCGTCCGGATCCGTGACCGTCACGGCCGCTCCGGCCAATCCGGATTCACCCGGCGAAAACACCCCGTCACCATCCGAATCCACCCAGACCACACTTGCCAGTCCGCCCGTCCCACCGCCACCGCCGTCGTCATACACATAGGTAACGGTCAGCAACGCTCCGGCCTGGAGGTTCGCTCCCCCAACAAAGGAGGTCGCCCCGGTCAACAGGGGTGGCAATGCCGTGGCACCCATCCCGAAGGTGAGCTCACCCGTGCCAATGAAAGACCCAAACCCGGCAGTGCCCGTCGTCCACTCCAGCACGTCCTGTTCCCCCACCAACTCGATGGGATTGAACGCCCCCGAAGCCCCCTCAAAATCAACCAACCCGTCAAACGCCCCCAGATCGTTCACCCAGGTCACCGTCGGGGAAAGGGTCGACAACACCCCGAAACCTGCTCCGGCCAGATACACATCGGCCTGGGCGGAAATGGTGACGGTCACCGGCACCGGATCCCGGTTTTCCACCGCACTGTTGGCCAGGTTGAACGCCTGGAAGGTCAATCGAACCTCCTGCAGATCACCGACTGCCGGATCATGCTGCGGAAGCGTCACCAGAACGTCCCAGTCGGTAAACTCCAGCGGAGCCTCCACCGAGTAACTGACTTCTGCCGCCAGGGCGGATGCCGCGGCGAACGAAAGCAAGGTTGCAGGAATCCATGCGGCACGGGCCGTGCGCACGCGGTTGAAACAGGGATGGATGTACATTTGTTAGCTCCTTGAACTCGTTGACCCGCCGATCTCGATCTCCCGGCACTGACAAACCCCGGACACCTCCTCACGGCAAAGCCAACACCTTTACTCAGGGCAACCACTACAAAAGGTTGCAGATTCATTTCATCGAACTGCTCGACCCCATCCATTCCCTGCCGGAACCGGCTCGAAGCCAGCGCGACAACGGTGTCGAAGCTCGTCCCGATCCACCCGCTCCCCACCGAAGCCGTATCCATGCAGCAGGAAGGGAAGTGGCGGCGCAGCAGCCGGTCCTCGGCTAAAGACTTGTAGAAACATGCCATCTACCCATGCTGTCCTTCGTTCCCATGATCCCGCACCGCAACCTCCCCGTCGGCCGGCTCGCGTTCACCCTGATCGAGCTTCTGGTGGTCATCGCCATCATCGCCATCCTCGCCGGCATGCTCCTGCCCGCTCTCGCCCGGGGCAAGGAGTCCGCAAAACGCGCCAAGTGCATCAACAACCTCCGGCAGATCGGCATCGGTTCCCACATGTATGCCGACGACAACAAGGACGTGCTCCTCGAAGCCCGCTTTGGAGAAGTGCAGGTCTGCCTGAATCCTCCCGAACGCAAGGGCGCCGCCACCGTCGGCCTGCTCATCAATTCCAATTCCACCACCGCCATCTGGACCTGTCCCAATCGCCCGACCTTTCCCCAATACGAACGGGAATTCGACCAATGGGTGATCGGCTACCAATACTTCGGCGGGATCAAGACGTGGAAGAATCCCGCGGGCAATTTCCCCTCCCGCAGTCCGGTTAAGACCTCCTCATCCGAACCCGGTTGGGTCCTCGCCGCCGACGCCATCATGAAGGTCGATGGACGCTGGGGTGGCGGTCGCGACACTTCGTTCAAGAACATGCCCCCGCACAAGTCCGCCGGAAACCTGCCGGTCGGCGGCAACCAACTCTACATGGATGGCTCCGCGCGCTGGGTTCAGTTCCGGCAGATGCTCTTCATCCATTCCTGGAACACCGGCGGCTCGCGCGACGCCTATTTCGCCCAGGACGATCTGGGCCCCCAATTGTCCACCCGGGTCGCCCAGTTGCGACCACGCTGATCTTCCCGCTCCTTCAACCGGTCCGGGGCCGGAACAGGTAATGGCTCACGTGCCATTGGTTGCCTCCGCGAAATCCCCAGAGCTCCGCGCAGGCCATGAAGAAGACCCGCCAATAAACCCACCACCGGGTCTCTTCAGAAGCCCCATATGTCCCGCGGAAGATCTCCCGGATCTCCGCTTCGTTCGCGTCCATGTTCTCCAGCCACTGGTTGGCCGTGCGCTCGTAATGCCGCCCGTTCACCACCCAATGCCGCTCCAACAACAGGTCCCGCTGGAAATACAGCAAAAGATCATCGCTCGGCATGATCCCACCCGTGAAAAAGTATCGAGACATCCAGTCCGTCTCGTCCCGGGCCACGAAATGATACGCGTACTCCCGATGCGTGAAGATGTGGACGAACAATCGTCCCTCCGGCTTGAGCCAACGGGCAATCCCCGCCAACAGCCGTTCATAGTTCTTCATGTGCTCGAACATCTCCACCGACACCACCCGGTCGAAGCGCCCCCGACATTCCCCCATCCCCAGTTCCCCACCAAACTCCGTCGGCGGCTCCAACCGGTTCGCATCGCACGTCACCACCTGGACATTGCCCAACCCGCGCCGCGCCGCCTCGGCATCAATGTGGACCTTCTGGGTCCGTGAATTCGAAACCGCCGTGATCCGGGCCTTGGGAAACTGTTCCGCCATCCAGAGCGTCAACGATCCCCAACCACAGCCCAGCTCAAGAATCTCCTGTCCGTCCGCCAATCCCGCCCGCTCGCAGGTGAGGGCCAGCATCCGTTCCTCACCCTCCGCCAGGCTTTCCCCGAAGGTCTCGTACAGGCACGACGAGTACTTCAGGCGCGGCCCGAGACACAGTTGATAGAATCGGGTGGGCACTTCGTAGTGCTGCTCGTTGGCCGCAGCGGTCTCGATCGCGATCGGCGAAGTCCTCAACTCCTCCACCACCGCCATCAATCGCGCCCGTTGCGCCGACACCTCACCGGCATCCTCCTCCCGCAATCGCTGCCGCAACAATCGCCGTATCCCGAACCGCAGCACGACATCGGGAAACACGTCCTTCTCCAATAGCGAATCGATCATGGTGTGCTCCGCGGAAACCAGGGAAAGAAGGCATTCGTCGTCCGTTGATACTCCCGATACGCGTCCCCCTTCGACTTCACCGACAACGCCTCCGTCATCGGAATGCCCGTCACGTTCAACAGGAAGTGCAGCATCAATGCCGGCGAAAGCCATGCGACCCAACCCCACGGCGCTCCCAGGGCAAACACCGCGTACCCAACCCAGATCGTCCACTCGAAGAAATAGTTCGGGTGCCGCGAATACCGCCACAACCCCTCCCGACACACCTGTCCGCGTCGGGTTGGATCGGACCTGAACCGCTTCAACTGCGCGTCAGCCACCGATTCACCGAGGATTCCACCCACCCACAACAGGATCCCCGCCACCCCGCTGATTCCGAGCCCACCCGGCCCCACCGGCAGACTGCGATCCAGGCAGACCCACGCGAACGGCAACGCCAACACCCACTGCACACCCCCCTGCAACAGGTAAAACCCATACATCTTCCGGTCCGTCGCCCCTCCCCATTCCTTCCTCAACTGGGCATAGCGGACGTCTTCCACCGGATGATGCGATTTGACCCGGACATATAGGTGCAACCCCAACCGGAACGCCCACACCGTCACCATCGCCGTCAGGACCAGCGCCCGGTTCCTGTTCCATTCAGGGAAGGCATCCAGCTTGGCATCGTAGAACTGCCAGGCCGCCAGACCGGCATAGACCCACGCAATCGGCGCAAACCCCAACGACCACACAATGTCGACGATCCCGTAGTTCCTGATTCGACGCGCCACCCACCAGGTCAGGGTCATCTCGACGATCACCAGGGCGAGACCGGCGGCAAGGGGAAGGATCATGGGGACGGGGTGATGGGGAAGATGCCGGAATCCTGCACCGTGCCGGACCCGGCACGACCGCGCCGGACACGATCAGAGGGTGGAATTGTTGGGAACGGTCCAGAGCCCCTGGACGACGCTGATGTTCCGCCAGGCGAACGCCGCCTCGCAATAGGCCAGATAATAGTTCCACGTGCGGATGAAACGGGTGTCAAAGCCCATCGCCCGCACCGTGTCCAACTGCTCGTTGAACCGCTCCCGCCACATCCGCAACGTGCGCGCATAGTCCGGTCCAATGTCCTTGAGATCATGCAACTGGAGTCGGCCCGTCCGGGCAATGGCCTGGTTGACCCGGTTCAACGACAGCAACAACGAACCCGGAAACACGTGCTTCTGGATCCAGTCCACACCCCGTCTCAACTCGTCATAGCGCGAGTCCGGACAGGTGATGAACTGCGCCGCAAACAGGCCGCCCGGCTTCATCACCCGATGACACACGTCGAAGTACGTCTCCAGGTAGGCATCCCCCACCGCCTCCAGCATCTCGATGCTCGCAATCCGATCAAAACGCCGCCCCAGTTCCGGCAGCTTCCGATAATCCATCAGCAACACCTCGGCTCGGTCCGCGATCCCTTCGCGCTCGAATCGGGCCTGTGCGAAATCGCGTTGTTCAACACTGAGCGTGATGGTGGTGACACGGCATCCGTAGTTCTGCACCGCGTGCTGGGTGAAGCCGCCCCACCCCGATCCGATCTCCAGCACTTCGTGCCCCGGTTGCAACCGCAACTGCCGGCACAGGCGATCGTACTTGGCGATCTGT
This sequence comes from uncultured Akkermansia sp., assembly GCA_964509045.1. Taxonomy (GTDB): domain Bacteria; phylum Verrucomicrobiota; class Verrucomicrobiia; order Limisphaerales; family UBA9464; genus UBA6176. The sequence goes on along the minus strand of CAZDYB010000246.1, from coordinate 1,674 downwards.
GCCGCCTCCAATCCCTGGTCCGGTGCTTCGAACAACGCCGCCGAATAGGTCATCGTGGGATCCAGCCAAAGCCGATAGAACGCGTTCCCGATGTCGTAATGCGCATGGATGTTGGTCCGGGACCCTTCCAGCGTGTTCCGGTTGAACCAGTGCCTCACCCGGTTCGCCATCGAAAACAACCTCAGATGCCACGGCTGGTTCGCCGAACCCGACAGCGTCGGCGCCGAATCCGTGTTCGCACAGAACCACGCGATCACCGAATACACATCGTCCGTCTCCCATTCCCCAGCCTGATACGCCTCCCCAAATCCCACGTCTCCCGTCATCGCGCACCGCCGGTAAAACGCCGGATCCCGGACCTCGATCCTCGCCTGCGGCCCCGGTTCAACCCCGCCAATCACCTCCGTCACCCCGTCCGGCCCCACCAACTCCAGTCGCCCCCGCTGCATCGGCCGAAGCACGGCCGACACAAAATGTCGTGCCATTCGATCGGTCCACCGCCTTTTGACAGGGGTCGCCGTTACCGGACGGGTCGGTACGGAAATCGGGCTCAGGGAGGCTGAATTCTTCACGCTCAAGCAAATCCGGCAGCCGGGCGTCGCCCGTGCCGAAGGGCACTAGTGCTACGGCTCCTTTCTTTTCGCAACCTCGGTTTCCACATCTCCACCTCCCGCACCCCCTCCACAACTCACTCCTTCCGTTCCCGCCCCGCTTTCGGCATGGATGGGGGCCGACGCGATGAATCCCTACCTGCAACTCGTCCGCGACCATGCCCGCTGGATCCGGGAAGGTCGTTCCGCCCCACTCGGCGGCTTCCCTCCCGCCCCCCAACCCGCCCTCGCCCCCGACGCCCCCGTCATCCTCATCTTTTCCCCCCATCCCGATGACGAATGCATCGTCGGCGGACTCCCTCTCCGCCTCCAACGCGAGAACGGCTGGCGCGTCATCAATGTCGCCGTCACCCAGGGCTCACGCCCGGATCGCCAGGCCGAACGCCTCGTCGAACTCCAGGCCGCCTGCCATCACCTCGGATTCGGCCTCGAAACCATCGGCGATCATGGCCTCGAAAAAGTCACCCCCAACGCCCGCGTCCAGGATCCCGTCGCCTGGTCCAGCAAGGTCGATCCCATCGCCGAAATCCTCCAACGACTCCAGCCCCGCGCCATCCTCTTCCCCCATGACCAGGACTGGAACGGCACCCATATCGGCGTCCATCACCTCGTCTTGGACGCCCTCGCACGACTCGGTCCCGACTTCTCCACCCACCTGGTCGAAACCGAGTTCTGGGGCCAGAACTATCGCCCCAATCTCCTCGTCGAGATCCCCGAACCCATCCTCGCCGATCTCATCACCGCCCTCACCTTCCATGTCGGTGAAGTCCGTCGGAATCCCTATCACCTCACCCTGCCCGCCTGGATGACCAACAGCGTCCGACTCGGCGGCGAAACCGTCGGCGGTCAGGGCGCCGCCCCCCCGGACTTCCCCTTCGGCACCGTCTACCGGTTGCGTCGATGGGTCTCCAACAGCATCGCGGAAGTGTATTCCGGCGGTCGCGTCGTGAACGCCACCGACGATCCGTCAGCCTTGTTCACCTGAACCCTCCTTCCCCGCTCCTGCCATGGCCGAACCCGAGACCCCGAAACCGGCTCCACCCCAGGGTCCACGCCTGGAAAA
>CAZDYB010000245.1:0-6833 GCA_964509045.1 uncultured Akkermansia sp. | reverse complement strand
TCCAACGATTTTCCCTTCGGCCGTGCTACGCCACCGTTGACAAACCACATACCCGCAATCTGCGGATCAAACTGCCTTTTCCAGGTTCAAAGCCACAGGAGCCTGTCCCCGTAAAATCGCGGTTTGGGCTCCGTCAATCGATCAGCAAATCGTCGACTGCCCCTATGCAGGGCGATCGATGGCTGATCCGGAAGCTCGTTGGCGTACCGCTTCCAAAAGGGCGCGACCCGCGGCGTCGGGGAGTCCTGGCTGGAATCCGGCGGACTTCAGAAGTTCCTGAAGTGTAAGTGCGTCTTCAACCGTGACCGTATCGGGAAGCGAAGCGACGGATTGGAGGGCTTCTGCGGCTGACTCGAACTGGACGCAACGAGCCCGTGCTTCTTCCGAGAGCGCCAGATACAGGTAAAAGTGCAGCCAGGTTCCGCGACGGGTCAGGACGAACGAACACGGGCGCATCCGGGGGTCGGACGGATCCGATCCGTCCTGGGTCACGATAAAGGGACCGCGTGAACCGGTGTTGTGCAGGAGTTGGGCGAGGTTGTGGATGTGGAAGCCCTGATGTCGGTTGGTGATCGGGGAAGCGGGAATCATGTGGCTGGCCAATGGGTGGTTGCGGTGGACCAGGTACGCCAGGAACCTGATAGGTTGCGAACGTTGAACCCGGCCTGGCTGAGAACCCGGGCAGCGAAGTAGGAGCGTTGACCTGTGTGACAGTGGACAATGATCTCCTTCTCCCGCGGCAGTTCGGCAAGGCGGCCGCGGAGTTGGTCGAGTGGGATGTGGACGGAGCCCGGGATGGATCCGTTGCGCCTTTCGCTGTCACGTCGGACATCCAGCACCACCGATTTCTCGGGATCCAAGGATGCCACCTGATCCCATGCGAATGTTTGCACCAGTTTGGAGAGGACGTTCTGCGCTATCATTCCGGCAAGGTTGACGGGGTCCTTGGCAGAGCCGAACGGAGGTGCATAAGCGAGTTCGAGGTCCACAAGGTCTTCGACACTCATGCCGGCGGCAATGGCAGTGGCGAACACATCGAGACGCTTGTCGATTCCATCGCGTCCGACCGCCTGGGCGCCGAGGAGACGACCGGAGTCGGGGGCGAAAAGGATCTTGAGGGCGATCGGTTCCGCACCGGGGAAGTATCCGGCATGGGAACCAGGGTGAAGGTGGACGGATTCGAAGGGAATGCCGGCCCGGGTAAGCGCCCTGGAATTGGCTCCGGTACAACCGGCGGCCAGGTTGAACAGGCGGAGGATGGCGGTGCCTTGCGTGCCGCGGTATCGGGCAGGTCGACCGAAAATGTTGTCGGCGGCAATGCGTCCCTGACGGTTGGCAGGGCCGGCGAGGGGAATGAGGGCTGGGGCCTGGGTAATCAGATCGCGGACCTCGATGGCATCGCCAACGGCCCAGATGGCAGGGTCGCTGGTGCGAAGATGTTCGTCGACGCGAATGCCACCGGTGGGACCGATGGTGAGGCCGGTGTCGCGGGCAAGGGTGGTTTCTGGGCGGGTACCGAGGCCCAGGATGACGATGTCTGCGGGAAGACGTCGACCGTTGCGGAGAACCACCACGGAGGCACGGGCATCCTCGTGAGGTCGGGGTGTGTCGAAACTGGCGACGGCATTTCCCAGGTGGAGGTTGACCCCCTCGGATACGAGTTCCGCGTGGAGCCAGGCAGCCATTTCGGGATCCAACGGAGCCATCACCTGAGGCAGGGCCTCAACGACGCTGACCGAGAGGTTGCCCAACCGTTGAAGTTGTTCGGCCATCTCCAAGCCGATGTAGCCGCCTCCGACGACCACGGCCTGGCGGGTAGGTCCATTCCGAATCCACGCGGTGATGGCTTCAACGTCCGGAATGTTTCGCACGACAAAATGTCCCTCGCGATCCATGCCGGGAATGGGCGGACGCAAAGGGGTGCCGCCCGTGGAAAGGATCAGGGCATCGTACTGCTCCTCGAGTTCGGCACCGGAATCCAGGTTGCGTGCGCGAACGATCCTTCGGGTACGATCAATGGAGAGGACCTCGGTTCGGACGCGCACATCGAGGTTGAATCGGGCTTGGAGGGATTCGGGCGTCTGGACAAGAAGATCATCCTGATGAGCGATCTCACCACCCACGAAGTAGGGGAGCCCACAATTGGCAAAGGAGACATGTTGACCCCGCTCGAATACGACAATGCTGGCGGCCTCGGAAAGTCGCCGAGCCCGGGTGGCGGCGCTGGCCCCACCGGCGACTCCTCCAATGATGACAAGTTTCATGGGATCGATGGAATGCAGCGTGACGGGGAGAGGGTAGGGATGGACGCCCTGGGCTTCACGCCGTCCATTGCCAAAAGCCGGCCCTTCCGGGTGACAAGACTCAAGGAGTGGAGCTCCGGAGGCGAAGACTGTCGTAAAGGGACGGCCTGTTCGTTCTGGGAGACGGACGTGAGATGAGGAGATCGGTGACGGCAACGGGTTGGCGACCGGACAGGCGGTCGAGGCAGGCACTGGCCTTTCCAGCGATGTCCGGATTCCGGGACTGGGCAGCCTGTTCGAAATGGATGCGGGCGGCCTTGCGATCCGGGGCAACGCCTGGAAGCCCATCAAGGAGAAACTCCGCGAGTTGGAGGCGTGCAGGGTCATCCTTTTGTTCGATGGCAAAGGCCAGGTGTCTCACTGCTCCGGGGCCATCGACGGGACCGCCGACTCCAAGGCCGAGGTAGGTGCCGAGGACGCGATGCGCGATGGCGCTGCCCAGGCTGGCGCCCTTGGCGGCCCATTCACGGGCGATTTTGGGGTCCTGAACGCAACCGGTCCCGGTGACATGAAACCAGGCAAGCATCCCACAGGCGTCGGCGCTTTCGGCTTCAGCGGCCCTCTTCATCCACAGGAAAGCCTCATCGGGATCTGCCTCCATGAAGAGTGCTTCAAGGCGCATCATGCCGAGAAGGTACTGGGCGCCGCGCGCTCCAGCCTGAGCGGCACTTCGGATCCACGGAACGGCATCCACTCCCTGCCTGGGACCGCCAAGCCCATCGAGAAGGATGGCGCCGTACAATTCCTGGGCATCGGGCAAGCCGCTCTGGGCAGCGGTGGCGGCGAGGAACCTGACCTGAACAGGATCCACCTGAAATGCGGAGTCGCGGGCGACGAGGAATCGGGCGAGCTCAACAATGGCTGGAACGGAACCGCGTCGGGCGGCTTCGATGTAGAGACGGACGGCTTCCGCGGGATCCCGCTCGACGCCCCTTCCGAGCTGATGTCGGACGGCGAGTTCGAGCATGGATTTGACATGTCCCAACCGGGCTCCCTCGCGACGCCATCGAATGGCTTCTGAATCGGACACCGAGAGGTCACCCATGCCATGTCCAAAGGCGAGCGCGAGGGCGTCGCAAGCCCGGGTGCTGCCGAGTCGGGCGGCACGACGCAAAAGATCGAGGGCGTCCGCAGTCTGGACGGATTCACCACCAAGCCCGTCGAATCGGGCGAGACCCAGGGTGAGGAGGGCGTCCCGTTGGTCGGGATCTTTCAGGCAGGCAGCACGGGCAAGGGTTACCGCAAGGTTCGGATCGGCGGGCAACCCGGGTTGATCGTTGAGGCGCAAGAGTGCGATGCGACCGGCTGCGGCCGGTTCGCGGGAAGCGGCCTGACTGAGCCAGCCGACGGCGCGAGTGAAGGTATCGGGGCTGGGATCAGGTTGCCGCAGGAGAAGGAAAGCGGCGTGGGTGAGATGAGGAGCGCTGTCAGCCTGAACACCGAGTTGGAGCAATCGAAGGGCTTCCGCCGGGTTGGGAGGGAGTTTCCCCGGGATTCCGTCTTCAGCGAGGTCCGCGGCAGGAAGGATGGCTTCGAGACGCCCGGCTTCGGCGGCACGGGTGTAGTAGCGCAGGGCGTCGACTGGCGAAGACGACACCAGCAACGAGGCGAGTTCGAAAGCAGAGTCGGCATGACCACGATCCGCTGCGAAACGGTACCAAGGCTTGGCGGGATCATCGCCGGTCTTCTGTTCGGCAGGGAGCCTGCCTTGGCCCCAACGGATGAGGCGCGCAACCCGGTAGGCGGTGTCGACATCACCCTGGGCAGCCTGCTGGAGGAGGCTCCGCCAGCGCTCGAGGGTGGCGAGTCGGGCCTGCTCCTGAGCCTGACGCTGGTTCTCCTTGAGGATTTCGATGAGGACAAGGTTGCGATTGGCCCGATCGGCTTCGCGCTGCTGGCGTTCCTCGTCGATACGCGCCGCCCACTGCATGAGCTGATTCTGGAGCGGCAGTATCTGGATTGGGGAACTGCGTGGATTGGGGTCGTAACGGTTGTAGTGGTCGATGTTCCGGCTGGCCTGCCGGTGGGCCTCCCATTCCTGCCGGGCATAGAACTGGCCCCATTGGCTGGGGTCGGCGAAGGACATGCCGGTGGCGATCAGCCACAGTGAGACGGAAACAAGGACTCTCATGCCGCAGGAAGCCTATTTGAGGAAACCATCAAAGGCTGGCCATTCGTTGTCAGACCTTTTGCGTGGTCACCGGGAGGGTTTGACGGCAATGTCGGGAGATGGTTGCGCGTCCTGTTTCCTTGATCCGCCGGAGCGGAATGATGGCGATTCTGCTGTGTGCGCTGTCTGGCCAGGCGGCGCAGCGTTGGTGGTCGGATCCGGTGGAAGCTGCGCTCGCGGGAGCCGGCACGAACCGGGTGGAATTGCAGGAAGCGATCGAGAACGTGCGGAAGGATCGGCGGGAAGGATTGGCCTTCCTGCTGGAGCACATGCCTGAGATCGACCGGGGTCGGTTGCCTGGGAGATTGTTGATGACCCATGTGGATCTGGCCTATGAAGCGATGGAGTCGGCGCCGTGGGGCAAGGATGTACCGAAGGAGATCTTTCTGAACGACGTGCTGCCCTACGCATGCGTGAACGAACCACGCGACGACTGGCGGCCGCGGTTGCGGGAGATCGCCCTGCCATTGATCGAAGGCACCAAGACCCCGGGAGAAGCAGCACGCCGGTTGAACGAGCAGTTGTTTCCGCTGCTGAAGGTCAAGTATTCGACCCAGAGGAAGCGTCCGGATCAGAGCCCTTTGGAAACGATGGAAAGCGGCATGGCGACGTGCACGGGGTTGTCGATCCTCCTGGCCGATGCATGCCGTGCAGTGGGGGTGCCCGCGCGGATCGTGGGAACGCCCTTGTGGTCGAACATGCGGGGGAATCATACGTGGGTGGAGATCTGGGATGGTGACTGGCACTTCGTGGGGGCGGCAGAACCGGATCCGCAGGGACTCGATCGCGGATGGTTCGTGCATGACGCATCGCAGGCAAAACGCGATGAACCCCGCCACGCGATTTATGCGAGTTCGTTCCGCCCGACCGGGACAACCTTTCCAATGGTGTGGGCGAGGAGGATCGATTGGGTCCCGGCCGAGAATGTGACCGACCGCTACACGCCGAAAGCGCAACCGATTGGCGAAGGGAAGTCGCGCCTGCTGGTCAAGGTCCTGGACCAGTTGGCGGGACAACGGGTGCCGGCTTCGGTGGAAGTGATGGGTCTGGCCGAGCCAACCCGGACGTGGACCGGGATCAGTCGGGATGAGCGGGTCGACCTCAATGACATCCTTCCATTCGAGGTGGAATCCGGCCAGGCCTACATCGTGACAGCGCGGTTGAACGGGTTGGAATCGCAGGTCCGGGTGGAAGTGGGTGAGGGTCCGGAACAGGTGGTGGTGGTGCCATTGTCGCAGCGTCGGTTCCTCGGCCTTCCATCGCAGGCCTGTTATCAGGTGGCTCCCGTGGCGCCATCCCGGCGCTGATCGGCATGGGACGAGGGTGGTGGGGAAGCCGACTGACGCGCTTCGAGCATTCGGGAGAGGAGGGCACCCGCTTCGCCCCGACGACGCAGAGAACGGGCTTCGCAATAGGAACCCCAACAGTGGGCCATGCTGGCCTGCACGTCCGACCACCCGACACGTCGGAGGAGTGCATAGAGACCAAGTTTCGCAACCCGGATGACCATCCCCCCAAGGGTGGGTTGGTGGACCTCGAGATAGTGGTGGGTGACTTGGTAATCGATGCGACCCTTGTATACGAAGGCGGACCAGGATCGACGGAATCGGTAATACACCTCGGCGGCGTGAACCGCTGCCAGCACATGGCCGGCAACTATGGCCCACACGTACCATTCGCAATCCTCACCGCCACCGAGGGCTTCGTCGAAGGGACGAGCGGCCCAGACATCCCGACGATAGAGGCAATTGGGGTTGCCGGCACCGAACTCGAATCCACGGAGGAAATCGGCTCCTTCATACAGGGTGATTCCGCCGGTCATGCCGCGTTCTCCGTCGTTGCGAACCAACGGACCGGCGGCAGCCACCACCCCGGAGGGAAAGCGTCGGATGGCGGACCGATAGGCGTCCAGGAAGTCAGGGCGGACCGGAACAACATGGGAGCTGAGGGCCAGGATCCAGGAATGCCGGGCTTCGGCGAACCCCACGTTGAGGGATCGACCGTAGGTAAAGCGGTCCGGTGCGATGGGAACAATCTGTGCGCCAGCCTTGCGGGCAAGCTCAAGCGTCGCATCGGAGGAACCTGAATCGACGATGATCAACTGGTCATCCGGCCGGAGGTGGAGTGCCGACAGCAACTCGGCCAGCTGGGGAGCGGCATTGAGGGTGCGTATGACCAGGCTGAGCGGTTGATCGGCCATGAATCACCCCATGCAATCGTCCTCAGGTCCGGTTTGCAATCCACCGGATGTAAGACCCGGCCTTGGAACTCAATGGAACTCAATGGAACAACGCGCCTCCTCCATGAGCCTGTCCCCGGGAGGAGGAGCCTGTCCCCGGGAGGAGGAGCCTGTCCCCGGG
>CAZDYB010000244.1:5154-6855 GCA_964509045.1 uncultured Akkermansia sp. | reverse complement strand
CCAACGGGGACCCGGAATTCAGCCCAGGGCTGAGGGAGCTCGGCGAACGATGCCCTGGGTTGTCCCGCCCCGTTTCCGTGCCCTGAAGGGGCACCGGAACCGTCCCCTCCGCCCCTTCTCCGGCTGGCAATTCGAATCCCCCGCGCCCCTTCATGGCGCATGGGCCCTTCTGCCGCATCACCCGGGGCATCGGTCGTCACACTCCCTCACGCCAGCGCTGCGCCACCGGGATACGGCGACCCACGCCAAACGCCTTCGTCGTCACCTTCAATCCCGGAGCGGCCTGCCGACGCTTGTACTCCGCACCATCGATCAGCTTCACCACCCGCTGAACATCCGCCACGGCAAACCCACGCTCCACGATCTCGGACGGCGACACCTGCTCCACGACATACGCGTCCAGGATCGCGTCCAGGATCTCGTAGTCCGGCAGGCTGTCCTGATCCTTCTGGCCCGGTCGCAACTCCGCACTCGGCGGCTTGATCAGGGTGCTCTCCGGAATCGGCCCCACACCGCCCCGCGCCACCGCATCCTCATTGATCCAACGCGCCAACCGATACACCCACGTCTTGGGCACATCACTGATCACCGCCAGACCGCCGCACATGTCCCCATACAAAGTGCAATAGCCCACCGCCAACTCGCTCTTGTTGCCCGTCGTCAACAACAGCGAACCGAACTTGTTCGACATCGCCATCAACATCACACCGCGCAACCGCGCCTGGATGTTCTCTTCCGTGACATCTTCACGAAGCCCGGCAAACACCTCCCGCAACTGACCCTTCACCGCCATGAACGGGGGTTGGATCGGGACCACCCCGTACTCCATCCCCAATCGCTCCGCCAACTCACGCGCATCATCCAGGCTGCCCTGGGATGAATACTGCGACGGCAACGAAAGCCCCCGCACGTTTTCCCGGCCCAACGCCCCGACCGCAATGCAGGCCACCACCGCCGAATCGATTCCCCCGCTCAATCCCAGCACCGCCGACCTGAACCCGCACTTGTGCAGGTAATCCCGCGTCCCCAACTCCAGTGCCCGACACAACAACTCCTCCGCCACCACCGGACGCGGTGACATCCCGCCTGCCATCCCCGTCTCCACCACCCTGAAATCCGCTGCAAACGCCGCCCCCTGCATCACGAGTCGGCCCGCCGCATCCATCACCACCGACTGACCGTCAAAGATCAGTTCGTCATTCCCGCCCACCAGGTTGCAGTACACCACCGGCCGCGCCGTCCGTCGCGCCAGGCGCCCCAGCAATTCCAGACGCGTCGTCTCCTTGCCGAAATGCCAGGGCGATGCCGACAGGTTGAACAGGATCTCCGCCCCCGCCGCCGCCAGGTCCACGGCCGGTTCCGGTCGATACCTGCGTTCCGGCCACAAGTCGCCGTCGTTCCAGACATCCTCACACAGGGTTATGCCGATCCTGCGTCCATTGAACTCCACCGGCGCATTGGATGTCGCCGGCTCGAAATACCGGTCTTCATCAAACACGTCATAGGTCGGCAACAGGGTCTTGTGACGGATGGCCACCACCTTGCCGTGCTGCAACAACGCCGCGGAATTGTACAGCGGGCGTCCCGGGCGCACCGGGTTCAGGTCCACGAATCCCACCAGCAATCCCACCACCCCCCGACCCCCCCCCCACCCGTACAAAGACGCCCCGATACCCCCGTGGAAAACCCGCCGATTCAACA
>CAZDYB010000244.1:0-5144 GCA_964509045.1 uncultured Akkermansia sp. | reverse complement strand
CCCCGCCGCCAACCGTTCCAATGCCTCCCGATTCGCCCGCAGGAAGGCCGGCCGATGCAACAGGTCCCGTGGCGGATATCCGGTCAACGCCAACTCGGGCAGCACCACCAATTCCACCCCGGCCGCCACCCCGCGACCGTAGGCCTCCCGGATGGCCCGTTCATTCCCGGCTATGTCTCCCACCACCAGGTTCAACTGCGCTATGGCGATTCGCATGGCTCTCCCGATTCAAGGCAGTTGCGCCCGTCGCACCAAACCCTTCAGCGGTCCATCCGGCGTCGCCAACAAGGTCCCCACCGCCACCCCCTTCCGCTCGAACCAATCCGGTGCGGTCTCCAATACAAACTGGATCCGGTCCGATCTCGAATACACCGGGGTGGGATCCATCGCCTTCAACTGCACGATCTCCTGCAGCACCCCGTCTGAATCAATGTAGCCCGCCGCGATCGGGAACGGGACGTTCTTCATGTAGAACGAACGCTGTTGCGGGGTCCCAAAGACAAAGAACATCGACTCCTCCGGCCCAATCCCCTCCCGCCACATCAGTCCCGTCGCCACCTGCGTCACCGTCGCACACAACTCCGAACTGATCTCGTGCGCCCCCACATACAGCTTCACACGGGGCAGGTTCGTCTGCGCCCGCATCTGGTGAAGCACCACCTCCGATTCCTCCACCGGAACAGGAACCGCCGGGGCCACCACGGCATTGGATCGGATCGCCGGCGCCCCCCCGGAACCCGACTCAACCACCTTCGTCGGAGCCGGCCCTGCGGAAGGTCCGCATCCGGCCAGGACCAGGGACAGCCAAAGAATCATCGTACTTGTCGATCGCACGACTGCAGGTTGGGACGGATGTCGCATCGGGATCAACTCTGGCTCAAGCGCTTCACCGGTGCATCGTGATACAGGGCGTGCGCCTCCCGCAGGATTCCCGGGATGCGATCCGCGAAAGGGCTGCGTTCGATCACCGCAGGCAACCGTGAAGCATCCAGCTTCTCCACATGCTCACCGGGAAACCAATGGTCCGCATTGCCCAGCATGTTGTACCGGAACTTCGCCCATTCGGTCAGCCCGAACGCCTTCGCATACGTCCAGATCCGCAGGATCTCCACCACGTTCACCCCGCCCGGCACCTCGAAATGCTCCGGCAACCCCGTCCACCAACGCCGACACCAATCCGCCCCATGCACCCGCTCCAGTTCAGCCCGCAATCGTCGTTCGATCGGTTCGATCACCGCCGCCGCCCGTTCGTAATGCTCCAGCGCCGCCACATGCTCATCGAAGTCCGACGGTCGCGCCGCCCCGAGTGACAGCGTGTGCACCTCCGGCCGCGCCAGGCAGTACAGGTCATTGAACTGCATCGGGGTCAATGGCGCACACAACGGACGCAACTCCGGCAACTCCAGGTACAGCTTACCCCCCTTGTCATTCGGACTGATGATGAACACCCCCATGTCCCGCTGCGCCGCCTCCGCCACACACACCCGATTCAAGTCGTTCACCAGGTACCAATGCAGGTTCACATAATCAAACTCGTCACTCCGGATCGCCGCCGAGATCACGTCCGGCGTCGCGTGTGTGCTGAATCCCACATGCCGCACCCGCCCCTCCCGCTGCAACCTCCGACACACCTCCAGACATCCACCCGCCCGCAACGTCTCGTCCAGGTGCCCCTGATGATTGATCCCGTGGATCGACAACAGGTCCACATACTCCAAACCCAGATACCGCATCGACGTCTCGAACGTTTCCTCGAACTCCCGCGCCGTCGGCTTCGGCATCACCTTGGTCTGAACGATCAGCTTCTCCCGCGCAAACTGCGCCAGCACCGGCGCCAATTGCATCTCGGATGAACCATACCCCCGCGCCGTCTCGATGTGGTGGATCCCCAATTCCACCGCCCGATGGATCGTGGCTTCCAGATTGGCCTGACCATCGGGCTTCACCTCCGACCACGACACGTCCGACCAGGATTGTTGGTAGCGCATGCCGCCACACGAAAAGACAGGCATGGACAACTCGGTGCGCCCGAACCGGCGATACTTCATGGCTGTAGAATTGCCACGATTCCTCACCGGAATAAAACGCGCAGATGCAAAACTATCGCGCGCCTCCACCCCCTCCCCGACGGCACCCGATCGCCCCCCTTGTCAACGCCGCGCCCGGCGCCGAGGCCACACCCCGAACAACCCTAGCGCCACCGCTGAGATCGCCACCGTTTCACCCGGCTCGGGAATCACCGTCAGCATCAGACCCCACTCCTTCAACTCAGCCAATCCGCCCCCACTCAGATCAGCCACATACAACGTCCACAACCCGTTCGGATCCAACCCCTCGAAGGTACCCAGCATCGCCAATCGGGTGGAACTGCTCCCCACCGCAAACGGATCCACCGCCCGTCCATCCGGTTGCCATACCCCCGTCAACGCCGCGGGATCCTCCGTCAGTGACAACGGCGTCGTATGACTCCCATTCAACGTCAGTCGATAGTCATGCACATCCGCCGCTGCCCCGTCGCTCAGGGTGACATTGAACCCGCTGTCGCCGTACCCGGCCGAAAACCCATCCCGACGCCCGACCCGGTTCAACAGCACGGCGTAGCCCGAGTCATGCGAAAGGGTCGCATAGATGTCGCCATTGAACATGGGTTCGCCATCCCGCGTTTCGAGCGTCAATGAAACCGATACCGAGGCCAGGGCTTGCGTATGCCCGGAGATGACCTGTTCGCTCGTCACGCCCACCAACGAGTTGTCCGGAATGGCCAGGTTCACCGTGAACACCTGCGCCTGTCCCACCGCCGCAACCACACCGGCAAACCAAAGTTGCCCAATAAAACGACCGGCCCTGCAGCCGAAATGGAAAGAAGTCTTCATGTCTAAGGCAGTGGATTGTCCCGGTCTCTAAGGCTCGACCAATCGATAAAAACGCGGATCAACCGAAATCGTATCAACAACCTCCATGGCGCCATTGCTCCCGGCCACCACCGATCCCAACACCCCCCACGGACCCGAAATCGTCGGCGCCGTCTGCACCACGTAGCTCCGGCCCGCAATCCCCTGGAACCGGACCCGCACCTTCCCGGGATCACCCGGGTCCACCCCGATACCCCATGCATTGGGCGGTCCATCATAGGGCGGCACGAACCGGACAACCTGAATCTGACCCGTCACCGGACCACCAAACCCGTCCGTGACGCTATAGGTCACAACATCGTTCTCAGGATCCGATCCGGCCGGAGGCTGATAGATCAACCAAGGGCCGTCCCGAAAGACACTGCCACCACCCGCTGTCACCGGGACAAATCCGGCCAAGGTCACGCGGTCAAAATCTGCATCGACGTCATTCATCAACAGCCGGCTGATGAGGATCTGCGCTCCGTCACCCGGTCGCCGCGTCAAAAGATCGGATCCCGGCTCCGGTTGGGCGTTGATCCACCGGATCACCTGACTCCAGAACCCGGACCTCAGGGCCAACCCACCCGTCGATGCCAATCCCACCCCAGCCACAGGTTGCCCCATGCTTCCAGTCACCTGGAATCGGGTCGAACCGGACGAACCTCCTCCACCGGAAATCAATGCGGGACTCACCACGAGGCCAGCACCCTGCAGGGCAGGCAACATGACGATCCCCAACAGCAACAGACCATGTATGCCCGGATTCTTCATTGGCCCGCTCCCCCGTTGGTAGCCGATGCAATTCCCGGATGCCCGCCATCCTCCCAGAACTGCTTCTGCACGACCTTGCCATCCTCGAGTTGCACTTCGGCCTTCTGATTCCCGCTGGGAAACCACGCCTTGGAAATTCCATGCGCCACACCCGATCGAAGGTTCACCTCCTCGGCCAGCTTCCCATTGTCATGCCAACGCCGGAACACCCCTTCCAACCGGCCCTGACGCGCTGTTCCCTCCGAAAGCTTGCTCCCATTCGCGTGCCACCGCGTCACAAGCCCATCGGCCACTCCAGCTACAAAGTATTCCCGGACCTGGACCACGCCATTCGTGTACCAACCCTCGGATAACCCGTCCAAAACCCCGTCCACGACATGACTCCGGGACTTCAATATCCCGTTGGCATCGTGCTCGGTCATCCATCCGGTATAAGGCCGATTGGTCTGGCCACGTACCATCAACCGGCCTTCCACACGTTCCAGTTCCACAACCGGCATCGTCATCTCTTCCACCGGCTTGGGACTCATCAACCAGACCGTGGCCATCACCACCGCCAATGCCACCAATCCAGCCCAGAACCCACGCCACACCCGCCCTCCCAGACTCCCTACGGGCTCATCTCCGGCTCCGCTGCCTGGTGGCGTCACATCCATGGCAAACTCCCCACCCATCAATGGACCATCACCTTGAAGAATCGAGGTGCCAGCTCAACCCCATCCACCGCCACCCCATCCACCGTCCCAGGCTCCTCGAAGGGGCCCACCCGCACCCTCAACAACCGCGTGTCCGGTGCCCTGAAATGGGTGCGACCCGCCGCCGTAGCCGCATCTCCCTGCAACGTGAACGGCGCAGGCACCCAAGTCTGCATGTCCGTCGAGGAATAGAGGCTGTAGGTCCGATTCCGGATCGACACGAACTCCAGCAATGGACGCCCCCCGGCAGTCGACAGGATCGTCAGGGCAAATCCATCTTCCGGATCAAAGGCATAGGTCCCCGCGAGATACTCCTGCAGGTTGGTCATGCCGTCCGCATCCGAATCATCACCCGGTCGGATATCTGCCAGCGTCCGTCCACCCCCCAACATCTGGATCAAGGCCCGTTCCCAGGCATCCGGCAACCCGTCGCCATCCGAGTCCACCCCCAGTGTCAGATCCACCCGGGACCGTTCCCCGGGCCGGGTCAGAAGATTGCCCGCACCCACCATCTCCATGGGCAGATAGATGGTGTTCCCAATCTTGACCCGCATCCGGAATGGAACGGTCGGCCGCAGTGCCGTGGGCTTGTACAGGTCAGCCGTGATCCCGGCATCCAAGGGGATGGTCAGCGCATAGTTGACCCCGGGCTCACTCCCGTGAGCAATGGCTGCCCGGGTCACCGCCACGCCGTCCGCCTCCAGAAGAACTTCCGCGCCAGTCGCCCGCAGCGGGTTGCCCTGCTCGTCCCGCACCGTCCCAAAGACGGTATGAGGCGGAGCTG
>CAZDYB010000243.1:4162-6871 GCA_964509045.1 uncultured Akkermansia sp. | reverse complement strand
CTGTCCTTGCGGCCCGGCTCCTGGATCAGGAACCAGAACTGGTTCTTGCCGTTCCAGCCCTGATCCGTATCGAAACCGTCGTCATCGTTGAACGCGCTCACCAGATAACGCGTGTTCACCGTGCCACCGAACCACTCATAACCGTCATCGGCCGTGGCATAGGTCTCGATGAATTCGATCGTCGTTCCACGGCCCACGCCAGCCATCGAAAGACCGTTCAGCTCCTTGTTCGGCTGGAACACCGTGCCCGCATGCCGGATCGAGACGTAACGCAACACACCGGAACTGTCGTCGTCATTGGCTCCGCCAAACCGATGCACGTTCTGGCCATTCACCACCGTGTCCGGCAGGCCTTCATACAGGTCGTACTTCGGCGTCGCCGCGTTGCCCGCGGCATCCAGCGAGGTGTTCACACTCGCCCGACCCATCAACACCACGCCGCCCCACAGGCCGCGATCAAAGATGTTGAGGTCGTCGGGATCCGTCACGTCATCGGCTTCCGCCGTGAAGATGATGGGATGCGTCGGGGTGCCCTCGGCAAAAAGCTTGCCGCCCTGGCTGACAATCAAGGCCGACGTGTCGGCATCGCGACCCGGCTTGGCCTTGACCACCGTGCCGGCCTCGATGTGCAGCTCAGCGCCGTCCAGGACGTAGATGAACTTGTTCAGGACGTACTCATTGGTACGTGACCACGTCACCACACCGCTGATGGGCTGGGTGACTTCGATGGTTTCGGCGTAGGCGGCACCGGCGGTCAGGAGACCGCCGAGCAGGGCCGCCTGCATCGACTTCATGTGGGAATGCATAGGAATGATGAATGAACTGCTGATCCTCTAGAACGGGGATCAGGAAACTTCCTTCCCATGCCGCCCTCATCTCATCCAGGTGACGAATCCGTGAACATGCCCCCCCGTTTGGGGCATCCCCGGTCCGGTTTCGTACTCTTCAGCTGGCTGACCCGCAACCTCACCCCGCTCCGGTGGTGGTCCCCGTGGATTTCCAACCGCTCGGCCTGCATGGGTCCCCAACGGGGACCAGGATTCCCGTCTTCCAGTCTCTCTCCAGGTCTCCCCGCGAGTCCCCTACGGCATGGGTACGACCGGGTCCCCCGGAATCCTCCGGGCCAACACCGCCTCGGTCTGTCGCTGACGAAACGCCTCGTACCGTTCCCTCAACTCGGGATGTCGCGCGCCCAGCATGGCACACGCCAGCAGCGCCGCGTTGATCGCTCCCGCCCGACCAATCGCCAGCGTCCCCACCGGAACACCCGCCGGCATCTGGACGATGCTCAACAGCGAGTCCATGCCGTTGAGGGCCTTGGACTGGACCGGCACACCCAACACCGGAAGACACGTCTTGCTGGCGCACATCCCGGGAAGATGCGCCGCTCCTCCGGCACCCGCGATGATCACCTGCAATCCGCGGCCGGCAGCGGATGCCGCATATTCGAAGAGGAGATCCGGAGTACGGTGCGCACTCACCACCGAGGTCTCATGCGGCACCCCGAGCTCCTTCAACTGCACCGATGCATGCTGCATCGTCTCCCAGTCACTCTGGCTACCCATGATGATCCCCACCAACGGGGCGGTTCCGATCAGATCCATGGACGGACGCTATCCGCGCCTGCCACAGGTAGCCAAGCCCGGCGCTGGAAGGCCTGCGGATCAAAAAGGGCGTCCCACGGCGGAACCGGGGTTCGGAACACCGCGGCTGCGCCCCGGCCTCACATCAACTTCGTGTTGCACCTGCAACAAAAGTTGCGATGAACCCGCGCCATGCCGGCCCAACTCCGGAAATCGAGTCATCCGGGTCGCGAGCATTCTCAGGCTCCGACCCGGACCGGACCAAGTCCCCTTACTTCGGATCGAGGTTCTGCTGGAGTTGTTCTGCCGTGACGGTGGACGGGACGCCATCGGCCGGGACATCCAGTCTGGCGGCCCAGACCACGGCGTTGAGGAACACCTTGCGCAGGTTGTCATCAGCCCAGTTCCGATGGAAATGCCCCCCGGTGAAACCGAATCCACGTCCGCCATTGGGACGTTCCATGACCCACATCAGATGTTGGGGTTCCTTCTTCGCCACCGACGCCCGGACCCACGGATTGCCGGAATGCGGCCCGTCCGGTCGGTTCAGGGTCGAGTCGGGGGCAACAGCACTCAGGATCGGGGTGACGCCGGCCATGTCCGGCGTGAACCGCATGTGATAATACCACTCGTCCTGGACGGCGAAGGGACGGACTCCGCGCGTCACGGGATGCTTGGGGAACTCCTTGAACTCGGCCTTCCAATGGGGGTTCACGCTCCAGAACGTCTCGAAGTATCCGCCCGTCCAACGCAACATGGCCAGACCCGGATCGCCCTTGGGCACTTCCACGCCGTAGTGGGCCGCACCGATTCCAACGCCCTTCGCCGCCAGTTCATCCAGCAGTTTCAACCGCTCCGGTCGGATGGCCGGGTGCCCGTCCCCGCCGTCCGCATACAACACGATGACATCGGCGGACCTGAGCACCGAGACATCGGCAGGCCAGCCATTGCTCACGACGGTGGCCCGGATCCCGGGCACCCGGTTGAGACATTCGGCCAGCAACATCGACCCGGCCCGGAATTCATGGTCGCCCTTGCCATGGCTCGGGCGACCGGCACACAGGACAACGTTCTTGTCGGCCGCAGAAGCCGTCACCACGGCAGCAACCAGACCCAGCAGGAAACG
>CAZDYB010000243.1:0-4062 GCA_964509045.1 uncultured Akkermansia sp. | reverse complement strand
GCCATTCGCCGGGCTCCTTGCCGCATCCGGAGAATTCGGCAAGGGTCGGCCCAGGATGACTCCGCTCGAAGCTCCGGTCCTATTGGCCGGCCTGCGCGTGACCGTGGACCAACTGGTCTATCGGCACCTGCCGGTCACCGATAAACCGCACTCCTTCGTCTACTTCATCAGCATCCACAACGATTCCGACCGCACCGTCACCATCCAGCATCGGAAATGGGTGATCACCCACGACGACGGCACCCAACTCGTGGTGATGGGTGAAGGTGTGGTCGGCCAGACGCCCGTCATCGAGCCCGGCGAAAAGTTCACCTACCATTCCCAACACCTCATCGCCACGGCATCCGCCGTCGCCGAGGGCGCCTACTGCGGAGTGGATGAGACCGGGCGCAAGGTCTACACGCCGATTCCCCGGTTCCGCATGGTGGTGCCCAAGACCTGACCCGACCCGGAGGGTCGCCGGATCATTTCCATTCCCAGCGTTCCCCGAAGAAACCGCCGGCAACGATCTTCCCCGGGAACCGCGCATTGGGCGCCTGACGGACGTCCACCACCGCCCAATCCGGCAGCTTGGGCGTCTGACGCGCGTTGTTGAGGTAATCATATTCGCGAAACGTGAAGCCGCTGTTCAGGACCACGTAACGCTTCGGGTTCAGCGGATTGGGGAACACCAACACCGGCACATGGCTGTCGGCTGGATACTTCACCCCATTCACCTCCAGGCCCGTCGCCGTCCATTTCACCGGCAACCGATCCGCGAGCTTCGCCAACAACCGGTTGCTCCCCGGATCCCCCCACAACACCAGGTTCGCCTCCGCAATCTCCGCCTCCGTCACCGCCCCATCCTCCCGCACCAAGGCATCGCCCCGGTAATGCCGACGCCACTGTTCCACCGCCCGGACCGACTCCGACTTCACCCAGGCTCCCACCGCCGCATGCATCGGCTCGCCCGTGGGCATCACCATCACGAACCGATCCATGAACGCGTCATCGATCGGCCCCTGCAACCCATGGCGCTTGGCCAATCCCTCAGCCGAAGCCGACCCTTCCACCCACGCCTTGCCGTCCCAATGCGCCGCCCCGGAGAAACTGCCGTCGGAACCGACCCGCCCCAGCATCACCGTGTTGCCGGTATCGTGGCCACCGATCCTCGAAGAGATGCGCACCGCCACAGGTCGGGAGGGATCGAACGGGGCTTCTCCCGGCCCGAATTCCAGCCGGAACGCCGACACATTCGTGGCAGACACCTGCATTCCAATCCCCTGGTCAATCCCCGCGATCCGCGCCGAGACCGTGGCCGGTTCCCAATGCTGACCCAACCCCTCGGCGATGAACCACGCCATCCGCGGATAACGCAGGCTCGGGGTCGTGAAGAAAACCTCGCGCGGCGTCCGGACCCGACCCTTTGCCGCGAGGGCATCGATGCGCCGGTTCAACTCCGCCCTGGTCCCCGGCTCATACTTGTGACCGGTCTTCGGCCCGATCAGGTGGGTCAGCTTGAGACCCAGGGATTCCATCGACCGTTCCACCGCGAGTGCCGCCTGGATCTGGCGATCATCCCCTCCGCTGTAGGCCACCGTCGGCACCATGCGCAGGTTCAACGCATTCGCCGTGGCATCGTGCAGGGCCCACAACTGCGGCTCCCAGGGAAACGGCTGCAGCTTCTCGTTCTGGAACACGTTCAGGAACTCCGCCGTCTCCGAAAACCCCGCTCCCGGCGCCGCCGCCGCCCAGCGCCAGGCGTGATGCACCGCGAAATGCCAGCACGACGCCCCGCCCAGGCTGAATCCCCGCACCACCACCCGATCCTCATCGATCGGATACAACCGCTGCACTTCTTCCAGCGCCTCCCAGAAATCCGTCTCCCCGGCAAACCGCGAGCCGTTGCAGTAACGCCCGTACAGATGCAGCACGAAGGTGTCGGCCGGGGCGAATTCCCCGGGATTGCGCAGCCGATCCTGGATGAAGGCCAACTCGCTCAACTGCTCGCCCCGCCCGTGAAACCAGCAGTCCAGGCGCCAACGCCGACCACTGTCCGGCCGCCACGACTTCGGGATCACCAACCCATACGGCTGAACCGATCCATCGATGCGCGAGACATAACCCCGCACCATCAACCCGTTCTCGCCATCCCACGGCACCTGCCCCGCCCTCAATGTCTCCACCCGGGTCCGGCCCAGGATCAGGTGCTCCCGCGCCGCCTTGAACTCGTTCGTCCGGAAAAACTCGTTGTACTTCAGCGCCCAATCCACGCCCTTGTGGAACACCGCCGCATCCGCCCAGCGCGCCATCAGTGCCGGCTTGCCCTCCAACTCCCGCTTCAACGTCTCCAACTCCCGACCCAACGCCGTCACCCCTTCCGTCAACTCACGCCGCAGGTCGTCCGGAACCGTCACTCCCGGCGGCGGGATGGGTCGCACCTTCTCCACCACGTTGTCGCCCGGGCCGTCCCCCAACACACTCCAACCCGCAACAACCATCACCAGCCAGCCGACTGCCATCCTGCGTTTCATGGGAGAACCCAGAGGAATCCAATCCACCATCAACTTCAATCCCGCCTTTCCTTCTCCGCCAGCCTCGCAAACCCTCACCCCCATGCACCTCCACCGCGCCCATCCCATCGCACTGGCCGCTGGCCTCGCCCTGTCCCTCGCTTCCCACGCCCAGCAACCCGCCTCCCAGCGCACCGTCTCCCCCACCGTCCCCATCCAGACCGACCGCATCCAGAACCCCGCCGGCCCCCTCTCTGCCGTCACCCCGGTCCCGCCGGCAGCCACGCCCCCCCCGCCGACGCCCGTGACCCCGCGGACGCCCGACGACTACCCGATTGCGGCTGAAGCCCAGGCGCGCAAACCCGGTGTCCCCGCCGGCCGCGTCGAGTCCTTCACCTTCTCCGAATCCACCGTCTTCCCCGGCACCGCCCGCGATGGCTGGGTCTACATCCCCTCGCAATACGACCCGGCCAAACCCGCCGCCCTGATGGTGTTCCAGGACGGACACGCCTACGTCTCCACCAACGGCCGCATGCGTGCCCCCATCGTGTTCGACAACCTCATCGCTTCCGGCGACATGCCGGTGACCGTCGGGGTGTTCATCAATCCCGGGCATCGTGGCGACAACGCCCCGCCCGCCATGGGCTGGGGCAACCGGAGCAATCGGAGCGTCGAGTATGACAGCCTGGGCGATGCCTACGCGCGTTTCCTCACCGGCGAACTGCTGCCGTTCGTCACCAACCGTTACCAATTGAACCTCAGCCCGGATCCCCGGCTCCGCGCGATCTCCGGCATGAGCTCCGGCGGCATCTGCGCCTTCACCGCCGCCTGGGAACAACCCGACCAATTCGGCAAGGTCCTTTCCCACATCGGTTCCTTCGTCAACATCCGGGGCGGTCACGTCTATCCCGCCCTCGTCCGCAAGACCGCGCGCAAACCCCTCCGCGTCTTCCTCCAGGACGGTGCCAATGACCTCAACAACCTCCACGGCGACTGGCCCCTCTCCAACCAGCAGCTCGCCGGTTCCCTCGCCTTCGCCGGTTATGAACACCTGTTCGTCTTCGGCGACGGCGCCCACAACGACCGGCACGGCGCCGCCATCCTTCCCGATTCCCTCCGCTGGCTCTGGCTCCCCGAAATGCGCCCGCCCGCCATCACCTCCCTCCCTGCCGAACCCAGCGATCGCCTCAACAAACTCGTTCCCCGCGCCGCCGATGCCGCCGCCTGGGAAAAGGTGTCGGGAGACCACGGCTTCACCGACGGCGTGTGCGTGGTGGAAACCCCCGAGGGTTCCGTCCTCTATTTCGCGGACCTGCCGAAGTCCGAGGTCTGGCGCATCCTGCCGGATGGCAAACCGGAACGCTGGATCGAGAACGGTCCGCGCATCTCCGGCATCAAGGCCGGTCCCGATGGCCTGCTCTACGCCGCTTCCCAGGGCGGACCCGGCGACCAGAAACAACGCATCATCGCCATCCACCCCGAGACCCGCGAGATCCTGACCATCGCCTCCAACGTCAAACCCAACGACCTCGTCGTCACCCGCTCGGGCCTGATCTGCTTCACCGACACC
>CAZDYB010000242.1:2853-6878 GCA_964509045.1 uncultured Akkermansia sp. | reverse complement strand
CCGCGGGTGCCGTTGGGATTGTGGGTGCGGGGCGGGATGGAGGCGAAGGGAGACGTGGATGTGTTCCGGGTGGAACTGGAGTCGGGACGCCCTTTCCGGGCTGAACTTCATGCGGCGCGATTGGGGAGCACGCTGGATGCGATGTTGACGGTGTATGACCGGCGACAGGCGGTGGTGATGTCGGTGGATGACGCGGTGGGAAGGGATCCGGTGGTGGAGTTCGAGGTGAAGGAAAGCGGTGAGTATTTTGTGGCGGTGCTGAGCGCGAACGACAAGCCGGCGTCGTCCCATGAGTACGTGTTGAACCTGACGCAGCCATGAAGGAGATCTTCCGGGGAACAACGTTGGTGGTGCTGTTGTGGGCTGCGGGCGGCGGGGCGTGGGCGGCTGAAGAAGTTTCCTACATCCGGGATGTGGCGCCGTTGTTCCGGCGTCATTGCAATGGATGTCATCATCCGGGCAAGGAGAAGGGTGGGGTGGATCTGACCACGGTGGGGGCGATGCTGCGGGACGGGCGTCACGGTCCTGCGGTGGTGCCGGGTGATCCGGCCGGTGGAACCTTGTTGGGCGAGATCCAGGGGCCGGAGCCGGCGATGCCGAAGGAAGGGGATCCGCTGAGTGCGGCGCAGGTGGATCTGGTGATGCGCTGGATCCGGGAAGGGGCGGTGGACGATACGCCGCCCCGGGTGCGCCCGGTCGAACCTCCAGTGTATCGGTCGGCGCCGTCGTTGACCGCGATGGCGGTGTCAGCGGATGGGCGTTGGATGGCAGTGCCGGGACGCGGTGAGGTGTTGGTCTTTGAGGTGGCGGGAATGACCCGGGTCCGGCGTCTGGTGGGGACACCGGTGCGGGTGGAGTGGCTGGCGTTCTCGCCGGATTCAACCCGGTTGGCAGTGATGGGCGGGGATCCGGGGGTGACCGGTGAGGTGCAGGTCTGGGATCCGGTTTCGGGAGAATTGGCGAGGGAATGGGTGGTGGGTGCCGATACGGTTTTGGGCGGGGACTGGTCTCCGGACGGGACGCGGTTGGTGTGTGGCGGGTCAGATCGCGTGGTCCGGGTGTTGGGGGTGGGGGATGGATTGGAAACGATGCGGGTGATGCCGCATTCGGACTGGGTGTTTGGAGCGGTGTTTGTGGAGGGGGGACGCCGCGTGGTTTCAGGAAGCCGGGATCGGACGTTGCGGTTGTTGGAATCGGACACCGGCAAGCTGGTGGATGTGGTGAATCGGGACAGTGAACCGGTGGTGCGGCTGTTGCGGCGACCGGGGCATGAGGAGGTGGCGTTTGCCGGATCGGAATTCCGTCCGCGGTTGTATCGGGCGAAGGATCGGGGAGAAGGAGTGGATCCGGGGAAGGATCCGAACTTCGTCCGTGAGTTTGATGGATTTGGGGATGGAATGACGGCGATGGCGTTCAGTGCGGATGGAGGGAAGTTGGCGACGGCAGGGGTGCCGGCGGGGGAGGTGCGGGTTTACGACGTGGGGAATGCGAAGCGGCTGCAGACCTTCCGAGGCCACGCTGGCCCGGTGTATGCGCTGGGGTTCACGGTGGATGGAGAACGGGTGATGACGGCCGGGGCGGAGGGATTGATCCGGGTCTTCGGGATGAAGGACGGCCAGATGCAGACCAATTTCTGCCCGGTGGAAGTGTCGGGCGACCTGGCGCGGCCTTGATCCTGGGGGCCGCAGATGGGGTTTGGAGGGGGAGGAAGCCGCAGATTTCGCCGATTTCGCAGATGGGAAGGGGACAGTGGGTTTGGAATGTTGGGTGGGTACCTACCGTGCGGGAGGACGCGTCTCTTTTCCCAAAGATCTGCGTAATCT
Source organism: uncultured Akkermansia sp. (assembly GCA_964509045.1). Classification (GTDB taxonomy): domain Bacteria; phylum Verrucomicrobiota; class Verrucomicrobiia; order Limisphaerales; family UBA9464; genus UBA6176. Next base: position 5,055 of record CAZDYB010000242.1, on the reverse strand, counting down.
GCGCAATCTGCGGATAAACCAAACCCGGTCTCGCAGTGCAATCTGCGGCTCCGACGCCGTCCCGATTCAGATCAGGTGGAAGGCGACGAGGGAGAAGAGCATGCCGGCGATGCCGACCAGGGTTTCGCAGACGGTCCAGGTGCGGAGGGTCTGGCCCACGGTGAGACCGAGGCATTCCTTCACGATCCAGAATCCGGCGTCGTTGAGATGCGACAGGAAGAGGGAACCGCATCCGATGGCCACCACGACCAGGGCCCGATGGTTCATGTCGAGATCGATGCCCTGGGTGCGGAGGTAATCGGGGAGGAGCAGGCCGGCGGTGGTGATGGCGACGGTGGCGGAGCCGGTGGCGACGCGGATGAAGGCGGAGATGAGCCAGCCGAAGAGGAGGGGTGAGAGGCTGGCGGCGGCACCGAAATGGCCGATGGCCTCGGCGACGCCGCTGTCGCGGAGGACGCGGGCGAAGCCACCACCGCCACCGACGACGACGAGGGTCATCCCGATGGATGCCACGGCGGTCTCGGTGAGGCGCAACACCTGGGCTGGGGAATAGCCGCATCGGGTGCCAAGGGACCATCCGGCGAAGACCACGGCGACGAGGAGGGCGATGGTGGGATTGCCGATGAAGGAGAGGGATTCGCGCAGGTGGGATCCGGCGGGCAGGATGAGTTCGCCGGCGGTGGCGATGAGCATCAGGCCCACGGGGAGCAGAACGCTGAAGACGGTGATACCGAAGCCGGGGAGGGATCTGCCGGGTTCGAGGGTCTTGGATCGTTCGGGTGTGACAGGGGCTTCGACGTGGACGCGTTTGACGATGAAGCGGGCGTAGATCGGGCCGGCGACGGCGGCGGTGGGAAGACCGATGATGAACCCCCAGAAGAGGACGGCGCCCATGCTGACCCCGAGTTTGTCGGCGGCGAGGGCGGGGCCGGGATGGGGCGGCATGACGCCGTGCATGACGGAGAGGCAGGACAACAGCGGGAGGAAGAGGAGCAGGAAGGGTTGCTTGGTCTGATGGGTGAGGGTGAGGAGGATGGGGGTGAGCAGGACAAGACCGACGGCGAACCAGGTGGTGAGTCCGATGGTGATGGCCAGCGCCATGATGCAGAGCTGGATCCGGGTCGGGCCGAAGAAGTCGATGAAGCGTTTGGCGAGGACTTCGGCTCCGCCGGATTCGGCGAGGAGACGTCCGAGCATGGTCCCCAGCACAATCATGGCGGTGACCCCGCCGAGGGCTCCGCCCAGTCCGTTCCCGAAGGAATTCACCACGCCCAGCATGGAGTAACGGGGGACCTCGCCGGAGGCGGTGGCCTTGAGGACGGCGCCGGCGGCGTCCCGGGCTGGAACACCGAGCCAGAACACCGCACCGGCGCCCACCACCAGGGCTGCGGCGGCCAGCGCGATGAAGGCATTGGTCTTCAGTCGCGTGACCAGCAACACGAGGATTCCGATCGACGCGAGAGCGAGGATCACCAGTTTCCAATCGCTGGGATTCATGGGTGCGACGGGACGCTGCCATGGGTCGGGAGCGGTTGGGAAGCCTTGGGACCGATTCTGCAACTGCCAACAGCGCGTCGGCAGGAAATCCCCGTCGATCTCAGCACTGAGCAAGGCGGTAGGGGACTACCGCAGTCCAGGACGCTTCGCGTTTGCCGGGATGTGGCGGGCGGTGTGCTGATGGTTGCGGCGGGCCGCATCCCGGTTTGGGTGCAATTCCCCAAGCGGCATTCCGAAAGTGGCGAGCCAACGACCCAACCGGGGTTTGAATCCCCGCAGGGTTCTTTGCGATGACTCAGCGGTGGGCGTGGAGAAGGGGTGCCAAACGGCAAACAACCGGCCTGGATGCAGCTCAAACGAGGAATAGACGAGCCTTGTGTGGATCAATGGCATGAACCGTTCCCCGTGGGAGTGCTGTGGCACGAACAGTGCTAAAAATATGGAAACCAGATCAAATCCGCAGCCTCGGAAGGCCTAGTGATTGCGCTCCGGGCGTTGTGGATCTCCCAGGGCGCTGGCGGTAAAGAAACTGCCGAAATCGGACCGGTCAGAGCCCAGAGGCTAATTGGAAGGGTATTAGAATGAGTCGTTGACACCTGATAAAGTTCGGGAATAAGAAGATGTAAGATCGCCATGAAAGCCCACACCACTTCCCGCCTCGGATTCCCGCCTCGGATTCCCGCCTCGGATTCCCGCCTCGGATTC
>CAZDYB010000242.1:1459-2753 GCA_964509045.1 uncultured Akkermansia sp. | reverse complement strand
GCCTCGGATTCCCGCCTCGGATTCCCGCCTCGGATTCCCGCCTCGGATTCCCGCCGCACTCAGGATTCTGCTGAGCCTGTTCTTCCTCGGGATATTGGCCGTGGGGCAGAGTCAAGCCGTGACTCATCGGTGGTATGCTCCCAGCGGGACTGGTGATGGTTCCACCAACTCCACTCCCTTGGGATTTACCGCCGCCGACTTCAACGCATTCCTCACCGACTCCGGGGAAACGGAGTTCGTCATTCATTTCCTTCCTTCTACCACCAACTATAACGTGGAGACGGCTCTGGTGATTCCAAACCGTAGCGATCTGGCGTCACTGAAGATCAGCATCCTAGGAGAGGGATCCCACCCCGAGGAAGTGCGTCTCATCAATGCGACGCCGCCCAGTGGTACCGGAAAGTTCCCACACACGGATCCCATCATCGCGCTGAACCGCGAGCAGGCAGCGGTTGGCACCAATGCGCCCACAACTGCGCTCCAATTGGTGGTGGAGAACCTTCTGCTGGATGGCAATTGGGAGGCCAAAATGGAGGAGTTTGGGCATCCGGCTTTGGGTCAGAACTACAAGAATGCGCCGCTCAATCTCAACGCTCGATGCGGTGCGGTGCGACGGGTCATTGTCCGAAACTTTGGTGCGATTGGCTATGCACCCTTCAGCCATTGGGGAGGAGCGGCTGGAGTGGAGACCTTTCCATTCGTGGTGGGTGGCCATGACCTGGGCCAAGCTCCACCGAGTGGATGGCGACGACCCTGGGTGGTGGAGGACTGCGAGATTCACGGCTTCAATGGCGCCCTCAATGGCTATACCACCCAACTACTGGCACAGGGCAGACTCCACACTTACACACCGGACTGGATCAAGGATGATCCCGACCATCGATTCATATTGGTTCGGAATGTCCAGATCCGGTCGGAAGGAAATGGGGCTTTCCTGATTGCGACGGGGAGTGCTGGTCATCCCTATGGAAGCGGCGAGGCGGGTCGCACCACCTTCACGGACAATATCGTCCTCAACAACAGTCTGGGATACAACGCCGATACCGGGAAGGTCCGCTATGTGGACATCCACAACTCCATCGGGCTCAATATCTGGTGGTGGGCCAACCTGAATGGCAGTACCTACGGCTGGATCAAGGGATACGACATCTATGCCAATGCGGTCCGATTCGGCCCGATGGTCGCCTCTCCAACCTTCCGATCATTCTGCTGGGACAGCGCCAGGCAGCCCTACACGGATACATCGCTGGTACTGGGTCGTTGGCAGACCAACTCCCTCTTCACCCTGGCGCAG
>CAZDYB010000242.1:0-1359 GCA_964509045.1 uncultured Akkermansia sp. | reverse complement strand
CAGACGTACTCCACGGTCATCAACACCAATCCCCCCAGTGAACTCCAAATGGAGCGGCCCATTCTGCAAGGGATGTATTTCGATCCACCCACTTCGTTTGGGAGGGTGGGTCGAGTGTTGCCGACCGTCTCCACCAATAGCCGAACTTATGAATGGAAGACCGATGAGTTTACCACGGTTTCCACCAACTTCATGGATCCGGTGCTGATGGGGGCATGGGAACTGGGCCTGGGGCAACCGACGGTCGGAGCGACGAATGTTGGGTTTCTGACCCGGTACGAGAGGCATCCGTCCCGTTTGTCTGCATCGGCCACCGAATGGGGCGATGGAAAGCTCATTTGGATCGAGACCGCGGGATTGGTGACCAGCAGCCAGTACGCGACAGCCGATGATTTTGGTGAAGCCTATTTCAACGTTCCAATCTCATCGGGTTCGCACGGGGAGATCTTCCTGACAGCATTTCATGATCCAAGGGCAACGAATGGAGCCTCCGGTGCATTCTCACCGTATCAGGTTGCCTACACGACCGGAATCATACCCGTCGGGACCGTCATTTCAGTAAAGCCCCATGGTGAGGTTGCTGTGGATCGTCGGGAAGACGGCGTCCAAACGGGCCGGTTCCGGTTTCATCGGAGTGGCAGCACGGCATCGAGCCTGACGATCAACTTTACGCTGCCGACGGGAGTTCGGCCGGCCACACTGACGACAGATTACACGATGTCAGCGGTGTCGCCTGCAAGCTGGTCCAATGGCGGGACGAACCACACGTTCACCTTTGCCAGTGGCCAACAGTATGCGGAACTCGTGGTGACGCCGGTGGCGGACGAAGTCATTGAGCAAGAGTTTGTTCACTTACAGGTCATGGGCGGAAGCGGGTACGCCGTCAGCCAGGGATCCGGGTCTGCATCCATCTATATTTACGATGGGCCGGAATGGACGCTGTACGAGGTGACTCATTCCGGGGATCCCTATTCGGGTGCCACCATTGGAGTTGGGCTGAGCAGCGATGTCACGTCCGGTGGGGCGCCGAACCCGATGATCGCAGCCAATTTCCTGACCAGTCGAACCGTCTTGGTCCCGCCCGGATATTGGGTTCTGGGGTCGGGTTACGTCGGTGGAGGATGGTTTGAGGATCTGACGGACCCAGCATACGTTTTCGATGTGACTTTGCTTCCGTCGGTCAGTCCGATTGCAACCGGGGTGAGCAATGGAGAGGAGGATGCTTACTTCTCCGGATACAAGGGAGAAAGCTCCGGCCAGACCCGCGCGATTAGGGGGTATCAGAACTCCTGGAGCTACCTGAACCCAAGCGGTTCCGGGTGGCTGACGGAAAAGAACCGGGCGCTTGCCATCAGCCCG
>CAZDYB010000241.1:0-6892 GCA_964509045.1 uncultured Akkermansia sp. | reverse complement strand
AGCCAAATCTCTCGTCGCAGCACCCCTCGGAGTCTTCAGACGGGCTCTCACCCCGATCGCACGCGCGTCAGGGGGTGTGACTGACAGCCGCGCAAACCCGGCATTGTTCCGGGTTGCGGGGAACGCAGGGCGGGAACGCCGGCGACCTCCACCACTTCCTCCCTGCGAGCCCTGCCTCTGGGGCCAATCTGCTTTCGGCCTTGGTCCCGTCGGATCCTTCCCCAAGACCCGATCCAACGCGGTCCTTCAGGCCTCATCCAATCTCCAGGAAACGGATCACGGTATCGCCGTGCTTCAATTCCTTCACCGCCTTCCAAGGCGCCGGAAACTCCAGCGTGTCCCGTCGGGTATGCCCCACGATCAGGCGCGCACCCGGCGCCATCAGGTGCGGCAACTCCACATCGTCCAACAAACGCTGCGCCAATGAGGTGGAACGACGCCCGACATTCTTTTCGCCATAGGGCGGATCCGCAATCACCAGGTCGAACGTCCGCCCCGCACCCTGCAACGCTGCCATCGCCGGAAACACGTCCTGCACCCGCAACTCCACCCGGGTCCGGTCCAACCCGGAAGCCTCCAGGTTCCGCCGATAACAGCGCGCGTGGCGCTCGGCCTTCTCAATGCTGACCAGACTCGCCGCCCCTCGACTCAACATCTCCAACCCCAAAGCCCCCGTGCCGGCAAACAGGTCCAGGACCCGGGCGTCGATCACCCGATCTCCCAGGCTGTTGAACACCGCCAGCTTCACCTTGTCCGGCATGGGCCGCACATCGAAGCCGGCAGGCACCTCCAACAACCGGCCTTCCGCCATTCCGCCAATGATCCGCATGACCGGCATCGTGGAAGGGGTCGCCCCCGCCGCAAAGGCGGAATCCGAACTTACGCCTTGGTCCCACGCGCCCCCACGGGCAGCATCCCAACACCGGAACGTCACCCATGAACTGGTACTATGCCCTAGGCGGTGAATCACGGGGTCCCATTCCCGAGACTGTGTTCGCACAGTTGATCGCCCAGGGCGTCATCCAACCGGACACCCTGGTCTGGCATGAAGGAATGACGAACTGGGTTCCCTACCGGGAAATCCACCCCGCAGGCCCACCCGCCGTCGATGTCCCGCCCGCTCAGGATCCGGCTGCAGAACCTTCAACCGCCACCACCGCCGTCGCCCAGGCCACCTGCTACGCCTGCAACCGGTGGTTTCCCGAGGACGACCTCATCCCCCTCGGCGGAAGCCAGGTCTGCGCCACCTGCAAACCAGCCTTCCTCCAGCAGGTCAGCGAAGGCTTCGTCGCCTGGGATGGCCTCCACCCGGGCGCCCTGCTCCCCAAAGGCCATGCCCATGGCCAACTCACCGAGCAGGAAGTCCTGGAACGCGATTACGACATCCCCGCGGTCGATCTCATGACCCAGTCCGGCCGGCTGATCTTTCAGGAACCGGGAACCCTGCTGGCCGGAGGCATCGTCGCGATGCTGGCCATCATCGGATTCCAGATGGTGCCCTACATCGGTTTCATCATTCAGGCCTTCTTCGTCGGACCCATCGCCGGTGGTCTGGCCGTTGCCTATCTCCGACGCCTGCGAGGCGGTCCCATGTCGATCGGCGATGTCTTCGCCGGGTTCGGCCCCCGGTTCTGGCCCCTGAGCCTCGCCTATCTCATCCCATGGCTCATCTCCACCATCGTGTATGTGCCCGGCGTGGCCATCTTCCTGGGTGGCATGGTGCTGGGGGGATCCATGGCGCCCGGTCCCGGGGGCGGAACCATCGGAGCCAGCTCGATCACCATCCTGGCGGTCGCGGGAATCCTCTACCTGGCCGGCATGATCACCGGCATCTACCTCACCATCCGTTGGATCTACACGGTCTCCTTGGTCGCGGACCGGGGTTACCGGTTCTGGCCCGCCATGTCCCTGAGCGGGCGCATGGTCAGCAAACACTTCTGGCAACACCTGTGGTTCTTCTTCCTGTCGGGAATCCTCACCACCGCCGGCATCTTCCTGTGCTGCGTCGGTGTCCTCGCCGTCCTTCCCGTCATCGCCCTCGCCGGGACGGTCCTCTACGAACGCCTCTTCCACGGTCTGCGGGCCAATGGCCCCAGCCTCTACCGCCCCTGAACCGTCATGAGCGTCACCCTCTCCCGATGCCCCTCCTGTCGGCGTCCACTTCCCGAGTCCGCCGAGGCTCTCGCTTCCCTCCAGGCCTGTCCCGGTTGCGCACGCCCCATCGAGGTCCAGGTCTTCCCCGGCCTGATGCGCACCCCTTCCGTCGGGCGCCCCGCCGAATCCATCACCGGCGAAGGTGAGGCCGCCTGTTTCTTCCACGCCACCAAGAAGGCAGTCGTCCCCTGCGACGACTGCGGCCGATTCCTCTGCGCCCTCTGCGACATCGAACTGGAGGGACGACACCTCTGCCCCGCCTGCCTCCAGGCCGGCCAGACCCGCGGCGACCTGCCCGGACTGGAACGATCCCGCATGCGATGGGATCTGGTGGTCTGGGGCCTGAACCTCGGGCTCCTGACCTGCATCGGTGCCCCGTTCATCGCCCTGCTGAATCTCGGGATCACCATCCTGTGCTGGAAGAAACCCGGCAGCCGCATGGCGAACCAACGGATGTCCATGGTCCTGGGCACGCTCGCGAGCGTCGGATTCACCGCACTGCTCGCACTTTCCGTGGCCTTCGCCCTTTCCAAGGAGGATTGATCCATGCACGAACACCTTTCCAGGGATCCCCGCTACCAACGCTTGCCCGCCTCCCGCCGGCCGTTCATCGGTTCCGCCTCCTACTGGCTCGCCTCGGATCACCTCCTCATCGTCGACGTCATCGGCATCCTGGAGCGGTATCGGCGCATCCGGCTCGCCGATCTCGAGGTCGTCCTCGTCCAACCCAATCACCTGCGCCGCATCTTCGCCGGAATCCTGGCCGGCCTCCTCTTCCTGCTCATCCCCGCATTCGGCTTCATCATCTACCGAAGCCTTTCCGCCGGTGACTCCGACTTCATCCCGCTGGTGATCCTGCTGGCCGTCATCGGCCTGATCCCCCTGATCCTGCTGCTCTGGATCCTGATCCCGGGTCCCTTCTGCCAGACCCGCCTCCGCACCTCCGTCCAGGACATCCGGCTCCCGGGTCTGTATCGGCTCAACGTCGCCCGCAAGTTCGTCGCCGCGCTCCGCGATGCCGCCCCGGTTGTCCCAACCGCCTCCCCCAACCCCGATCCCGTCGCTCCGCAACCCGTCTCCTCCGAGACCCCGACCTCCCCGGACTCGCCGCCTGCCGCATGACCCCGCTGGTCCATCAACGCTGCCTCCTCCACGGTGAACGCGAGGCCATCGCCCGCTGCCCTTCCTGTCGCCAGTTCTTCTGCCGGGAATGCGTCACCGAACACCACGGTCGCCAACTCTGCGCCGGCTGTCTCCGTCGCCTCACCGTCACTCCACCCACCCGCTCCCGACGATTCGGCCCATGGCTCATGCCCCTCCACCTCGTCGCTGGCATCGGTCTCACCTGGATCGCCTTCTATTTCCTCGGCTGGATCCTCCTCCAGACCCCGACCGAATGGCATGAGGGTCTCGCAGCGGAAAGCGTGCTCGTCGGCCCCTGATGAAAGGTACCCGCCGCCAACGACGCGATGAGACGCCCCTCGACCTGATCGAGTCGGCCGTCCATCTCCTCCGCGAGATCCCGCTCTCCACCCACCTCTTTCATCAACTCGCCTCCGCACCCTTCGTCCTCGGGTTGCTCTGGTACTGGTCCGACATGTCCCGGGGTGCTTACGCTGATCGTCGCCTCGGCCCGGGTGCCCTGCTTCTCGCACTGCTCTATCTCGGGATGAAGACCGGGCAATCCGCCTTCTGTTCCCGACTCCGCACCCATGTCAGCGGAGCCGTTGACCAACCCTGGACCCCCCTCCGCTGGATCCGGATCCTCATCACCCAGGCTCCCCTCCAACCCTGGGGCTTCCTCCTGTTCCCACTGTCGGTCTTCCCCTTCCTCATGGTGCCACTCCCCTGGTTGCTCGCGTTCTTCCAGGGGGTGTCCGTCGCCGGCGACCCCGCACGCGGCTCCCCCTGGCAATGCTTCCAGCTCGCCCTCCGCCATGCCCTCGCCGCTCCCGGCCAAAACCATGGCATCATCGGCCTCCTCATCCTCGTCAGCGTCGGGATCCTCATCGATGTCGGGGTCGCCCTGGGCGCCGCTCCCGCCCTCGCCCGCATGCTTTTCGGCGTCACCTCCGACTTCAACCTCTCCATCGCCGCCTACCTCAACACCACCTTCCTCCTCGCCGTTGTCGCCCTCACCTACCTGGTCCTCGATCCCATCATCAAGGCCATCTATGTGCTGCGCGGATTCAACGCCGATTCGATCCGGTCCGGCGACGATCTCCGTGCGCGATTCAACCGGTTGCGCCTGACCCGCGCCGACTCGGCCGCCATCACGCTTCTCGCCGTCGCCTGCCTCTTCTCCCCATTGAATCCGCTCCAGGCCCAATCCTCCGAGCCCTCCACTCCCACCCCGATCCGCAGCGTGGAACCGGATCGCCTCGGGGAAACGATCCGTCAGGTCCTGGACCGCCCCGAATACACCTGGCGCGGTGACCGGGAACTTTCTCCGGAAGAACCCGAAGACCCCCGTGAAAGCCGCCTGAAACGCTGGCTGCGCCGCCAGGGAAGGGCCTTCTCCCAGTTCTTCGAAAGGAACGCCGGAGCCTTCTTCCAGTCCCTCGGCCGCCTCATCCAACGCCTCTTCGGCGCCTGGAACACTCCCAACCTCCCCACCGGCAACAGCCAACTCGACTGGCTCGGCGGGCTCAAGGGCGTCCTCTACCTCCTCCTTGCCGGTGGCATCGGCGCCCTCCTCTGGATCCTCCTCCGACGCTGGCGCTCCCAACCCCGCACCCCCACCGCCCCATCCGCAGCCCCCCCGGTTGCCATCCCGGATCTCACCGCTGAAACCGTCTCCGCCGACCTCCTTCCCGAGGACGAATGGCTGCGCCTCGCCGCCGAACTCGCCGGCCGCGCCGAATGGCGTCTCGCACTCCGCGCCGTCTACCTCGCCTCCCTCGCCCACCTCGCCCATCGCGAACTCGTCCGCCTCGCCCCCGCCAAGTCCAACCGCGATTACCTCATCGAACTGCGTCGTCGCGCCCGCTCCCTGCCTTCCATTCCCGACGCCTTCGCCCGGACCGCCGCACGCTTCGACAGGGTCTGGTACGGTCGACACGAAGCCTCGCCCGACCTCATCGCCGAGGTCCGATCCGAACTCGACGCCATGCGCCGCACCGCCACGCCATGAACCGTCGTCGACTCACCTTCACCCTCGCCGCCGTGGCCGTGGTGGTCTTCCTGGCCGCACTCAACCGCCTTTTCGAACTCCGCTTCGCCGCCGGCGACATCTACCCACCCTCCTCCAGTCGCCGCGCCGATCCGGTCGGTTCCCGCGCCCTGCGCGATGCCCTCGCGCTGCAACCCGGCATTTCCGTCGCCCAGAATCTCGAACCGCTCCGTCGCCTCCGGACCGGCCCGGGAACCACCCTGCTGTTGCTGGGAGTCGCACCCGAGAACGCCGGATTCCCCGGTGCGGACCCCGGCGACAACACCCCACTCGTCCAGGCCGCCCGGGACGGCGCCCGGGTGGTCATTGGTTTCGAACACGAATCGGCAAGCCTCGCGACCAACGCCATCCGACGCGGCATCCGTTCCCTGAACCAGGTGGGATTCTCCACCAACATGCCCGCCCCCCTCACCAGCACCCTGGATTTCAGCCTCGTGCAAGGCCTCCAATCCGCCACCAACGGCATCGCCGAACGGTTGGTTCCCGATGTCTCCCTTCCCGCCGAAGTGCCTTGGACCTCACCCTGGAACCTCTCCAATCTCCACTCCGGTTGGCGTGCCATCTACTCCCGCGACCTCCGTGTCGTCGCCGCCGAACGCGCCTTCGGCATGGGTTCCATCGTCCTCCTTTCCTCCGATTACCTCCTCTCCAACGAAGCCCTCCGCCACGACCTTCAACCCGCGCTCATCAGTTGGATCCTCGGTCCCTCACGCCGCATCATCTTCGACGAAACCCATCTCGGCCTGACCCTCGAACCCGGCATGGCCGGTCTCCTCCGCAAGTACCACCTCGGCGGCGCAGCCCTCGGTCTCCTCCTCCTCGCCGGCCTGCACGTCTGGCGCACCGTCGTCCGGTTCAATCCCCCCACCACCCCGCCCGATTCCAACGACACCGTCGCAGGCCGTGGCAGCTCCGCCGGTCTCCTCAGCATCCTGCGCCGCTCCGTTCCCGTCGCCGATCTCATCCCGGTCTGCTTCGCCGAATGGCGCAATGCCCAGGGCCGCCATCCCCGCATCGCATCCCGCCGCATCGCCGATGCCCAGGACATCCTCAATCTCGAACTCGAAAGACATCCCCGCGAACGCAACCCCGTCGAAGCCTATCGCCGCATCGCCCACATCCTTCGCCCCCGCTGATTTCCCCAATCTCCAATCCCCACCCCCATGGACACCTCCCTCTCCCAACTCAAGGACACCCTCGCCCGCGCCCGCACCGAGATCGCCAAGGTCATCATCGGACAACAGGAAGTCATCGACCTCGTCCTCGTCGCCGTCTTCACCAACCAACACGCCCTCATCGAGGGCGTTCCCGGTGTCGCCAAGACCCTCCTCGTCCGCACCGTTGCCCAGGTCCTCGGTTGCGACTTCGGCCGTATCCAGTTCACTCCCGACCTGATGCCGGCCGACATTACCGGCACCAATGTCTTCAACCTCCAACGCAACGAGTTCTCCCTCATCCGCGGCCCGATCTTCACCACCTTCCTCCTGGCCGACGAAATCAACCGCGCCCCGGCCAAGACCCAGTCCGCCCTCCTCCAGGCCATGCAGGAACGCGTCGTCACCATCG
>CAZDYB010000240.1:6604-6896 GCA_964509045.1 uncultured Akkermansia sp. | reverse complement strand
TCTGGCCTCGTGGCGGGGTGTTGACCCCACCCACCGCCGCGCCCGTGGCGCAACCGGTGATCATCGAGGGCACCGCCAACGCCGCAGAAGCGGCGGCAGCTGAATGGAGGAATTGGCGACGGTTCATGATGTGTTCTTCAGGGTTGGCTCGACAGGAAGGATTGTGTTCCGGAGGTCAGGATCAGTGGGCCGGTGCGGAACCACCGCCGGCGGATGCCGCCACCTGCCTGGGCGGATGGAAGAAGATGGCCAGGGCCACCGCCGCCAATGCCGAGGTGATCAACGGCACCAT
>CAZDYB010000240.1:0-6594 GCA_964509045.1 uncultured Akkermansia sp. | reverse complement strand
CCCCTTGAAATTGGTCACCTTCTCCACGGTGTAAACCTCCTGGATCAGGTACGGACAGATCGAGTTCGCCACCAAGGCGCCCACACCCAGGATCTGAAGGTTGAACAATCCCTGCGCACTGGACCGGATGTCCTTCGGGAAATACGCGTCCACAAAGATGTACACCGTGGCGAAGAAGAACGCGTAACAGATGCCATGCAACACCTGGATCAGGATGATCAGGCTGGCGCTGTCCGGCACGAACGCATACACCGCAAACCGGACCGCATGTCCCAGGATCCCGACGATCATCGTGATCCGCCATCCCAGCTTCTTCAGGGTGACGCCCAGGACGAACATGGTGAAGATCTCCGCCACCTGTCCGATGCTCATGATCGGCGCGATCCACCGGGCTTCCACCCCCACGCCACCCGCCGCAACCGGTGTTCCCAGGAACACTCCCGTCCAGTTGAAATAGCAATTGTGGACGAACGAATCCACGAAGGTCACCAGCCACAACACCAACACGAACGGATGCTTCAACAGCTTCACCGCCTGCATCCAGGCCGTCCCACCCCCCGCAGCCGGATTCGCCTTCTTCGGCGGCGTGTGCGGCAGCAGGAAACTGAACCCGGCCAACACCAGCGACGCAATCCCAGCCACGATGAAGGTCCACTTGGTCGCCACCTTCGCCGCTTCACCGGACAACGGATTCTCCAACGCCTTGCCGATCCATTCCACAAACCCAGCCGGATTCGCCGCATTCACCGCCGCCCAATCGACAAAGATGAAGGTGAAAGGCCACGCCGCCAGGATCCATCCGATCGTTCCTCCCATCCGGATCAGCCCGAATTCATTCGCCGGATCCTTCATGTTCGCGAAGGCGATCGAGTTCGTGATCGAGATCGTCGGCACGTACAGGAGGCAGTGGATCAGCATCAACGCGAAAAACGGAACAAACTCCCGCGTGAACCCGCAACCCAGGATCGCCAGGCCTCCCACCAGATGTGAGAACGCCAGGAATTTCTCCGCCGCAAACTTCCGGTCCGCGAACTCGTTGCTGAAAAACATCCCCACAATCGACGCCACCGGAAACGCATTCAGGATCAGCGACTGTTGCCCCGACGTGAACCCAAGGCTCGGCAGGTACCCGAAGATCAACGGCAACCACGCCCCCCAGATGAAGAACTGCAGCACCATCATCAGGAACAGTTTGAATCGCGGGGAAGAGTTCATGCGCCTTGGAATCCTGTCGGTTTGATCAATTGCATCTGACTGTTCGCGACCCTACTGCGCACCCCGCCCGCCATACAAGCACCCCGGGTCGGGTACTCCCAATCCGGTCTGGAACGGCGACGTTCGGTCGCCGGTAGTGCGTGGACGGGGAGTTCCGGTGGGACTGAACACACCGTTGGAGCCCGTTCCTCGGATTCTCCGCGATGAAACATCCACGCAGTAAAGGGTCGCGTCTCCACCCCATCCCTGCTTCCCCCTTCTTGCCCTTTGCCCACCTTGCGACTCCTTCACCGGGGCCAAGCCTGCGGGGTGATCCCTCGATCCAGAGCGCCGCGGAGCAGCTCACTCCAGGTTCTCGTCAGGGCTCCCACCCACCACCTGCCTCCAGTCTTGCCCCCCGGGAGACCCATATTCTATTCCATGGCGATGAACCCCTTCCACATCGCCGCTGGCGAAGGACAATCGCTCAACATCATTGGAAGCGCCGTCATCATCCGCCTCCATGGACGTGACACCGCCGGCGTCGTGAGCGTGTTGGAAACCGTCGATCAACCCGGCGAAGGCCCACCCCCGCACGTGCATCATCGCGAAGACGAAACCTTCCAGGTCTTGGAAGGCGAATACGAATTCACCTGCGCCGGCAAGACCTTCACCGCCCACCCGGGAGCAACCGTCTTTGCCCCGCGCGATGTGCCCCACAGCTACCGCTGCATCAGTGCCACCCCGGGCCGGCTGATGTTCACCCTGACCCCGGCGGGCTTCGAAGGATTCTTCGAGGAAGTCGGCGCATTGAGTCCGCAGGACCAGGAGATTCCCCGCGTCATCGAAATCGGACTCCGTTACGGCCTCGAATTCCTCCCGCCACCCGGCGCCTGAAAACCTGCTCCCGATGCCGGACGTCACAACACGAACGTGGCAACCCCACCGGGATTGATCTTCATCCGCAGCGCGACATCCTTGCCCCGGCTGGTTCAATCCATGATCTCCGTGCATCCCACCCATCCGGTCCCAGGCCACGCTGTCGTGATCGGTGCCAGCGTGACCGGCCTCCTCGCCGCACGGGCGCTCTCCGACTTCTACGGACGGGTCACCGTAGTGGACCGCGATGCCCTGCCCGACGGTCCCGAATCCCGCAAGGGCGTCCCCCAGGGACAACAGATCCATGTGCTGCTCGTCGGCGGAGCCAATGTCATCGAGACCCTGTTTCCCGGCTTCCTCCAACATCTCGTACAGCAGGGTTCCGTCCCGGTGGACTTCTCAAAGGGCGAAGCTTCCTGGTTCCAACACGGTGTCTGGAAACAGCACGCCGCACGGCAGATCATCGTCCATTCGCAAACCCGTCCCTTCCTCGAATGGCACCTGCGCGCCCGGCTCGCCCAACTGCCCAACGTCACCATCCGACCCCACTCCACCGTCTCCCGCCTGGCCTGGGATCCCTCCCACTCCAGGGTCACCGGCGTGGTCCTGCGCGATGCACATGCTACCGGTGAACCCTCCCCTGCCGGCGACGATCAAGTCCTCGAAGCGGACCTGGTCCTGGACGCCGGCGGTCGCAATGCCGGCACTCCCAAATGGCTTGAGGAAGCCGGCTACCCACGTCCCCGTGAAACCACCGTCGGCATCAAGATGGGTTACAGCACCCGATTCTATGCCTCCCCGATTTCCGGCCCGCCGCCCTGGAAGGCCGTCGCTGTCTACGCCAAGGCTCCCGTCAGCACCCGGTCCGGCGTCATCTTCCGCGTCGAAGGCGACCGCTGGATCGTCACCCTGATGGGAGCACTGGGCGACTATCCGCCCACGGACGACGCGGGATTCCTTGAGTTCGCACGGCAACTCGACAACCCGGCGGTCCATGAATGGCTGAAGCAGGCACAACCCCTGACACCCGCCGTGGCCTATCGCTATCCCGCACATCTGCGACGCCACTATTCGGATCTGGACCGGTTCCCCGAAGGTCTCCTCGTCTGCGGCGATGCCCTGTGCAGCTTCAATCCCATCTATGGCCAGGGCATGACCGCGGGTGCCCTGGAAGTCCTGGCCCTCCAGGACGCCCTCCAACGACATCGCGACACCGGTGCTCCGCTCTGGAAGACGTTTTTCAGCCAGGCCGACGATGCCGTGCAGGGTCCGTGGTCCATGGCCACCGGCGCCGACTTCCTCCATCCGCGAACCGAAGGGGATCGCCCGTGGGACATCCGGTTCCGCAACTGGTATCTCCGACGCCTGCTGGAAGCGACCGGCCGCGATTCCGAGGTGACCACCACCTTCTACGAGGTCCTGCATCTCCTACGAAAACCGACCGTCCTGTTCAGCCCGGGCATCCTGGCGCGGGTACTGTTCCGGTGACCTGCAACCCGGGAAGGTCAACCGATCCCGACGTCCACCAAGCCTCAACCTAGAATCGGCAGTTCATCTATCCGCAGATGGCGCTGATGGCGCAGATAGACGGGCAGAAATGACGGCACCCAAGCCCGGCGAAGACGTCACCTTGCAGGTGAATGGCACGCCCAATCCAAGCTCCTGATCATCTGCGTCATCTGCGCAATCTGCGGATCAAACTGCCTTTTCCAGCCTCAATCCCGCTGCGCGGACCGGCGCCGACGCCACAGGGCAAAGGCGGCCAGGGCTGCACCGGCCAGTGCAGCGGAGGTGGAGGGTTCCGGAATCACGGCGAGCGGTTCGATCAGGAGTTCCCAGGACTGGATCCGGGCCAGTCCGCCACTGGACAGATCCGCAACGAACAGGGTCCATTCCCCATTGGGATCCACGCCGTGAAAACTCTCCAGGCCGGCGGTGCGCGGGCTGGTGTCGAGCACCACGGACGGATCCACGTTGCGCCCATCCGCCTGCCATCGGCCGGTCAACGGCGACAACACGTCGTCATTGCCCAACCCCAGCACCGATCGGTAGTTGTGGATGTCACCCAGGGTGTCGCCGAGTGCGAAGGTCACGTTGTATCCGTTGTCCCAGGCACCGAACGGATCGTCACCGGTCCGACCCGCCCGATTCAGCAGGACGGCGAATCCGCTGTCGTGCTGGAGGGTGACATAGAGGTCGCCGTTGTAGGCGCCGCTGCCGACCCCCGCCAGGTTCAAACGGACTTCGAGCGTGTCGATGGATACGGTCGAAGTCGTCACCGTGCGCGCATCGGCAAAGCCGGTGCTGCTGCCGTCGGGAATGAACCCGTTGTTGACGTTGAACAGGAACGACTGGGCCAGTGCGGGCCCCGCGGTCAGTGCCAGAGCCAGGGTCAATGTCTTCATGACGGAGGAGGTAGATTGCATGGTTCGAGGCGTTCAGGGCGTTCCGGGTTCCACACTGCGATAATACCGCGTCCCGTGATGGGGTGCGTCGTTGTCGGTGAACTCAAAGAGACCGTTCGGCCCGGCCAACGCCGTTCCCAACGAAGTCCAATCAGGCGCGGTCAGGCTCGTCGCCGCCTCGATCCGATAGGTCCGACCCGGAATGCCAGCGAAACGGATGCTCATCCGACCGCCCGTTCCCGGCACCAGGGTCAACACGTTGCGGCTCGGGGTCGGATCTCCCCCGCTCACCCGGACCTGGACCACTCCGATGCCCGTGCCACCCCGGCCATCCGACACCTGATAGGTGAAGGAATCGTCGGCGTTGTTCCCGGGTGGCGGGACATAAAGGATCCATGGACCGGAACGCCGCACCGTTCCGCCGTTGGCACTTGTCGGGGACACGCTCGAAAACACCAACGGATCGAAGTCCGGATCCGTGTCGTTCGCCAGGAGATCCAGGATCGCCACCTTGACGTCCGTGCCAGGATTGCGGGACACCACATCCGGACCGGCGGCCGGCGACCCGTTCTGCGAGGTCACCGTCACGAGGAACGTGCGGCTCGCCGATGCCGACCCGTCGTTGACCGTCACGGTCAACACCGCATTGCCCGCCTGTCCGGAGACCGGCACCAGCGACAAGGTGCGATCCGCGCCGTCCCCGGTGATCTGCACCGAGGCCGACGGGATCAGGCCCGGGTTGGAAGAACCGATGTTGAAGGTGAGATCGCCCAGTGCCGTGTCCGGATCGGCGACAGTGAAGGCGATGCCGGAGATCCCGGCACCCGCCGTCGTGGTCTGGTCAGGAATCACTGACAAGGTCGGTGCACCGGACACAAAGGCGACCGTCGTGCTGGCATCGGGTTCCGCCGGCGGCGTTTCCAGATTCCCGGCATTGTCCCGCGCCCGGCTATGGAACGCATAAGCCCGGCCCACCTGCCCGGTATAGATCGCGCCGGTCTGGGTCGTCCCCGTGATCCACGCGACGAATGGGCCGCCGTCCTCGGAGACCAGGATGTCATAGCCGGCGATGCCCGATCCGGCATCTGAACCACTCCAGGTCACCGCAATGCCCGCCGGGCTCTGGGCCGGCAATGGCAACACCGAACTCACCGGGGCAATGTCATCGGCAGGCGGCGGGGCCACATACACCAGCGTGTATTGCCCGGTGCTGTTGTAGTCGAGCACATGCAACAGCGTCTCGTAGATCGGTCGCGTACCCAGGCCGGGGAAAGTCCGGTCCGTCACCCAGAACTGGCGATCCAATCCCAGTTCAACACCGTCGGACCGGATCACCCGATGCAACCGGAGGCTGCCGCCGGAAGGTTCGGGAATGCGGAGATAAGCCCAGCCGACGGGCATCCCGGCCACCACTTCAACCTCGGTGACAGGGCCACCAGGCACCCCATCCACCGTCGCCAATTCAACCGTCGCCACCGCGTTGGTGGAACCATCACTCAGATAGAGCGTGTCCGGCATGTTGCGCGGATCTCCCACGTCATTCACCAGGAAGTCCGGCTTCCCGTCATCGAATGGCGCCCCCACCTCCACCAGACGGATCATCTCGTGGATGGTGACGTCATCGATCAGCGAGAGACGCGGATCGCCCAATTCATCCTGGTGGGCGAACGAAGCCGTGTACTCGCGGAAGTTGCCCTGGAGCGACGAGGTGAACAGCCAGCGGCCAATCACCAGTTCGCCCGGGCCGACATCGCCGAAGTTGGCGGTCAATGACGGGGTCAGGTTCTGGCCCGCCACCTGGGTGGCGATCAACTGGAAGTCGATCAGCAACCCGCGCTCGTTCTCCACGATCTGCGGTTGACCGCTGATGATCCGGAAGTTGCGCGCCGTTCCATAACCGTCGTTGCGCACCAGCACCGCCAGCGAATACGGGATCGAGGGCTCGATCGGATCCGTGAACGGATCGTCCGAAAACACATCGCGCTGATGGAAGTACTGCACCACCAGGCTCGGGTTCGGCAGCACCTCGATCCGACTCGGCGCCAGGGGCACCGTGATCATGACCCCATCCTGCCGGTAGGTCAGCGTGCCACTCACAAAATGCACCACCGGTGCG
>CAZDYB010000239.1:0-6910 GCA_964509045.1 uncultured Akkermansia sp. | reverse complement strand
CAGGGTCCATCGCCCCAGCCGCGCGGATTCCTCCCGCAACCATTTTGAACTTCCCCGCAACGATTCCACCGGCGCCGGACATCGCAGATGGAAATTGATCACCAGAAAGGTCCCCATCACCAGCGCCACCGGCAATCCCACCCGCATCCACTCAAAGAACCCTATCCGTCGTCCCAACGCCCGCTCGATCAGTCCGATACCAATCAGGTTTGGTGGCGTCCCGATCGGCGTCGCCAAACCACCCACCGACGCCCCAAACGCAATCAACAACATCAGGCCCGTCGCCAGGGGCAACGAGGTGAATGCCCGCTCACGCCCGGTCCGCACCGACTCCAGTCGCGCCACCTCCGACCCGATCGCCAACCCGATCGGCAACAGCATCGCCGTCGTCGCCGCATTCGACACCCACATGGACAGCAGGGTCGCAATGGCTCCGAACGCGATGTAGAGCCCGGCCGGACGACTTCCCACCCCGGGCAACGCCAGGATCCCAAACGCGATCCGGCGATTGAGCCCATGCCGCATCATCGCCTGCACCAGCATGAAGCTCCCCACGAACAGGAAGATGATGGGGTCCGCGAAACTGCGGAACGCCTCCTTCGCCGGTGCCACCCCCGCCACCACCGCCAGACTCGGGCCAATCAATGCCGTCGCCCCCATCGGCAATGCCTCCGTCATCCACAACACCACCGTCGCTGCCAACACCGCCAACAACCGCTGCGATGTCGGGGTCAACCCCTCCAACGGCAACCACCAGACCACCAGCATCGCCAAGGGCGCAAGGAACAGGCCCGACCGCTTTCGCCACCGTTCAAACACCTCTTCCGCAGGCGTCAACCTTGCCTCCATCGACTCCGGGATCACGCCTGCGAGTGGACCCTCCACACCCATCCAAACTCAAGCCCCCTTCACCGGAACACCTGGTTCACCCCACGCCACGATGCCGGATTCAACCGACGTACCATCGCCCTTCGCCGCTCCTGCTCCGGCAACGGCGGCATCCCACGCCGTCCCAGATCCCATTGCACCTGCACCCCCAGGTTGCTCGCGCCTTCACCCCCCGACCGCATCGCATCCACCCCATACGCAAATCCCACCATCCACTGCCACGATCCATTCATCGACGTCCACGCAACCCCGCCACCCACCCCGCTGTGCCAGCTGCCCGCCCCCTCGAATCCCATCAGCGGATCCGTCCACGCCGTTCCCCCGTACCCCACCAGGTCCCAACCCGCCACCAGCGGCACCGACACCAACCCATCCAACAACACATACCGGCGCACGCTCAACTCCTCGAAATAGTAGCCCGGCAACATCAACGGAAACTCCGCCGCCATCGGCAATGTCCCCCCCAATCGATAGGCCGAAAACCGATCCGCATTCACACTCGTGCCCGTCGTCATCCGCATCTCCACATGCGTCCCGATGTTCGTCCACGTCCACGCCACCAGGGCGCGCGCCCAGAACTGGTGCGTCACCGATTCCACCCGCCGATCCTCACCGTAGCCGTACCCCTCCGCTCCCAGACGCGTCGCGCCCTGGTACCACGCGCTCAACTCCATCGCGAACTGCGGACGTACCACCGGTTCGCGTCCACCCCAACGCAACCCCGCCCGCACAAACCCCGCCCGCAAGGTCGCCGGAATCCGGAACTCCGGCGCCGTGGTGCTGTTCCGCTCGAACGGACTCGCCCGGAATCCGCCCCTCAACACCCCCTGCAACGGAACATCCCACAGGCTCGTCATCTGCTCAGGTTCCTCCCCCTCCACCGGGTTGAACCGGTGATACCACGAGGCGTTCACCTCACCCGCATGGCCCGTAAACGATTCCTCCCGGATCCAACGCCCCTCGCGAATCTCCGCATGGCTGTCGGCATATCCGCCCCCGGCCACCCCCACCGCCACGTCATCCGCTCCCCCCGGCAATCCGCCAAACGCCAACTCCAGGTCTCCGTACACCGGCGCCACCGCCGCTCGCAATGTCCAGTCCGGCCGCACGAATCCCGGTTCGTTGTGATAATAGAACGCGTACCCGGCAAACGGCGCCTTCCCTTCCAGGGGCGCATTGTAACCCACCTGCACCAACCGACGCGGCTCCGGATCCACCTGCCCGTAAACCTGCAGCAGGGGCATCACACACCCCAGGACCCACCTCCACCAGCGAAGTACCTCAGTACCCCGCGGACCAATATGCCTCCCGATTCTTCTCATAGGTCACTCCACCCCGAATTCCTCCCCCGCTCCCAGTCACCGCCGTCGCACGGTGGATTCCCCCCCATCGACACCACCGCCCGCGACTCAACCGGTCCCACCAGCGTTGCGACCAACAACACCCCGGCCATCACCGCTCCAGACATCAATACCACTGCCCACGTCAGGATGACCCTTCGGTCCATTCCCCATGCTACCTCCACCCATCCCGCAGGCACCATCGGGAATCCCGCTTTCCCGCTGACCTTGTTCCACCCGTCACGCTATCTTCTCCCCGTGGCCTCTCCCCGTTCGAACAGGCTCTTCCCCACGCCCGGCTTCCAGGCCGTCCTCTTTGTGTGCCTGACCCTCCTCCTGCTCCCACTCCCGCACACCCGCGCCGCCATCACTCCACCCGCCGATGCCCTCGACCATTGGTCGTTCCAATCGCCCCAGCCAGTCCCGCTCCCCGTCGTCCAGAACTCCGTCTGGCCCCGAAACGAAATCGACCGGTTCATCCTCGCCAAACTCGAGGCCGCTCGTATCCCGCCCACCCCGCCCGCCGCACCCCGAACCCTCATCCGGCGGATGACCTTCGATCTCACCGGTCTGCCGCCCACGCCGGAAGCCGTGTCCCGATTCGAATCCGATGTCGCCCGGGATCCACGGGCAGCCATCAACCAGCTCATCGATTCCCTCCTCGCCAGTCCGGCCCATGGCGAACGCTGGGGTCGTCACTGGCTGGATGTCGCCCGCTACTCTGACACCAAGGGCTACGTCTATGGCCGCGAGGAACGTCGCTTCGTCCATGCCCCTGCCTATCGCGACTGGGTCATCCGCGCCTTCAATTCCGACCTGCCCTACGACCGTTTCCTCCTCCTTCAGATCGCCGCGGATCAGCTCGTCCCGCCCGGGTCACCCGACCTTGCCGCCATGGGTTTCCTCACCGGCGGCCGCCGTTTCCTCGGTGTCACCCATGACATCATCGATGACCGGATCGATGTCGTCTGCCGCACCACCCTTGGACTCACCGTGAGTTGTGCCCGGTGTCACGATCACAAGTACGACCCAATTCCCACCGAGGATTATTACTCCCTCTACGGCGTGTTCCGGGCCGCCGACGAACGCCTGGTGCCGTTGGTCGAATCCGACGATGCCGAACTCGCCCGGCGGCGCACGAAGCTTTCCGAAGGCATGACCCGTCGACGCGACGAGGCCGGCGCCCGATTGCGCGCCAGGGCAGGCGATTACCTCCTCGCCCAACTCGAACTCGCCAACTACCCCGAGGAGGGCTTCGAACAGATCCTCGGTCCCGACGACCTCATCCCCATGTCCGTCCGGCGCTGGCGCGATTGGCTGCGCCAAACCAAGGATCCATCCCACCCGATCTTCGGACCCTGGCATGTCCTGTTGTCCACCGAACTCCCCCCCGGAACCGACTTCCCTTCCACCGCCGCCGATCGCCTCCAACCCCTTCTCGCTTCCACCACCCTCAATTCCCGCGTCGCCTCCGCCTTCGCCTCACCCCCGGCCAATCCCCACGATGTCGCCCGTCGCTATGGCCAGGTTTTTTCAGCCGTCGACTCCGAATGGCGCCAACTCCTCGAACAGGCACGCCAGGAGAACCAACCCATCCCCACCGCCCTCTCCGATCCCGACGCGGAATCGATCCGTCAATTCCTGTTCGCTCCGGATTCCCCCACCGTCATCCCGGATACCGGGATCGTGAACATCGAGTATCTGCTGCCCACCCCGGTCACCGAAGAGCTCTGGAAACTCCAGAGCGAAGTCGACCGGCGCCTCATCGAACTCGGCATCCCCACCGCCCTCCTGCTCACCGATCGCCCCAACGATCCCCTGCCCCGCGTCTTCCGGCGCGGCAGCCCTTCCCAGGCCGGTCACGAAGTCCCTCGCCAGTTCCCCTCCGCCATCGCCGGTCAGGATCGACAACCCTTCACCCAGGGCAGCGGTCGACTCGAACTCGCCCGGGCCATCGTCTCACCCGACAACCCCCTCACCGCCCGCGTCCTCGTCAATCGCGTCTGGCAACATCACTTCGGCTCCGGCCTCGTCCCCACCCCCAGCGACTTCGGCCTGCGCGCCCAGCACCCGTCCCATCCCGAACTCCTCGACTGGCTGGCACGCCAGTTCATCGCCGATGGCTGGAGCCTCAAGACCCTGCATCGCCGCATCCTTTCCAGCGCCACCTATCAATCCCTCGGCGGTGCCGGTCCCGAATCCGATCCCGCCAACCAACTCCTCAGCCGGTTCCCACCACGACGTCTCGACTTCGAACAACTCCGGGATGCCATGCTCGCCGTCACCGGCGATCTCGATCCCACCGTCGGGGGCGCACCGCAGGAACTCCTCGACCCCGCCAACCGACGTCGCACGGTCTACGCACGGGTCGACCGACAATTCCTCCCCGGCACCTTCCGGACCTTCGACTTCGCCAATCCCGATCTCCACGTGGCGGTCCGTCACGAGACCACCGTGCCCCAGCAGGGATTGTTCTTCCTCAACGGCCCCTTCGCCGCCGAACGCGCCCGCTCCCTCGCCTCCCTCGCCACCAACCTCCCCGCATCCGACCGCATCCAGCACCTCCATCACCGCCTCTTCCAACGGAACGCAACCCGCGAGGAAACGGCCGCCGCCCTCAACTTCATCGCCCAGGCATCTTCCGACTCCCTCCCGGACCATCCCGCTCCTCCACCCACCGCCTGGCGCTATGGCTGGGGCGAAGTCGATACCACCGCCCGGCGCCTCAAGGACTTCACTCCCCTTCCCCACTTCACCGGCCAGGCCTGGCAGGGCGCCGAACCCTGGCCCGGTGGACTCACCGGTTGGGCCCAACTCACCGCCGAGGGCGGGCATCCCGGCAATTCCATCGCCCATGCCTGCATCCGGCGCTGGATCGCCCCCTCCAACCTCACCGTCTCCGTCACCGGCACCCTCATCCACGAACCGGAAGCCGGCGACGGTATCCGCGGCTTCATCGTCTCCAGCCGACACGGCATCCTGCACCAGGCCGTCGTCCATCACAGCCGTTCCAACTTCACCCTCACCGACATCGCCCTCGAAGCCGGCGATACCCTCGACTTCATCGTCGATATCGGCGGCAACCTCGGCCACGACCAGTTCCTGTGGTCACCCATCGTGACGGCGGGAGAACAGGTCTGGGATGCCCGCAAGCAATTCAACGGAACCCCGCCCGCACCGCGCCTGCTCACGCCCTGGGAGCAATACGCCCAGGTCCTGCTCCTCTCCAACGAGTTCGCCTTCATCGACTGATCCCCCACTCCCGCCATGCCTCCCTCTCCCGGATCCAGCCTGCGTCGTCGCCAGTTCCTCACCCTGGCCGGGCTCGGGCTCGGCGGACTGACCTTCGATGCCCTCGCGCAACCGGTCGCACCCACGGCGCCGACCACCAACCCCCTCTCACCGCGCGCCCCGCACCACCTTCCCAAGGCCAGGCGGGTCATCCATTTCTTCCTCAACGGCGGGCCCTCCCACGTCGACACCTTCGATCCCAAACCCCTGCTGAAGAAGTACGCCGGAGAACCGTTGCCCGGCGAATACCTCAAGACCGAACGGAAGACCGGCGCCGCTTTCCCCAGCCCCTTCTCCTTCCGTCGCCACGGCCAGAGCGGACTCGAAATCAGCGAACTCTTCAAACGGACCGCCGCCCATGCCGATGACATCGCCGTCATCCGTTCCATGTACGCCCAGGTCCCCAACCACGAGCCATCCCTCATGCTCATGAACTGCGGCGACAGCGTCCAGCCACGCCCCAGTTTCGGTGCCTGGTCCCTCTACGGTCTCGGTTCCGAAAACCAGAACCTCCCGGGCTTCGTCGCCATGTGCCCCGGTGGCATGCCCATCAAGGATTCCGAGAACTGGCAGGCCGGCTTCCTCCCCGGCGTCTTCCAGGGAACCTTCGTCGATCCCCAACATCGCGAGATCTCCAAACTCATCGAAAACATCCGCAGCCCGCACGCCAACACCGCCATCCAACGCCGCCAACTCGACCTCCTCCGTCAACTCAACGATCGCCATCGTGATTCCCATCCCGGCGATCCTCGTCTCGATGCCCGCATCGATTCCTTCGAACTCGCCTTCCGCATGCAGGTGGAGGCCACCGACGCCTTCGACATCTCCAACGAACCCGCCCACATCCGCGCCGCCTATGGCGACCACGTCCACGGCCGGCAAACCCTCATCGCACGCCGTCTCCTCGAACGCGGCGTCCGCGTCGTCCAACTCTGGCACGGCGCCGGTCAACCCTGGGATCATCACGACAACATCGAATCCAATCTCCGCAAACATTCCGCCGACATCGATGGCCCCATCGCCGCCCTGATGTCCGATCTCAAACAACGCGGTCTGTTCGAGGATACCCTCATCCTCTGGGGCGGTGAGTTCGGTCGCACACCCACCGTTGAACTCGGCGATGGCGGCAAATCCAAGCTCGGCCGTGACCACAATCACTACGGGTTCAGCGTGTGGATGGCCGGCGGCGGTGTCCGCGGCGGCATGGCCTACGGTGCCACCGACGAATTCGGGTTCCGCGCCGTGGACCGCCGCGTCAGCGTCCATGACCTCCACGCCACCCTCCTCCACCTGCTCGGATTCGATCACGAGCGTCTCACCTATCGCCACGCCGGCCGCGACTTCCGCCTGACCGACGTCTCAGGCGATGTCATCCGGGACATCGTGGCTTG
>CAZDYB010000238.1:0-6947 GCA_964509045.1 uncultured Akkermansia sp. | reverse complement strand
GTTGCGACCCGCTCGATCCATTGTTGAATGGACAGACCTGACCCCATTGCCTCCCTTGCTGCACGAACCCGGATCAGATGCCCGCCAATCCGCGCTGGAGGATTCGGCCTGACTTTGCGTCGTCCCGTTCTCAGAATCTGACGCATGTCCCCGTCCCGCATCTGGCTTACCCTCCTTGGCAGCTGCGCAGCCGCCTCCCTTGGCGCCGCCGACTTCCTCATCGAGGAGGTCCGACGCGGACCCGGAAGCCGCATCGACCTGCACTTCACCGCTGATCCTGCCAGCTATTACCGGCTTCTCGCGGGGGACACGTTGACCACCATCAACACTCCGGTCGCGGCCAGCCTGGCGGGTCCGCTGGGGGTGGAAACCCCAAGCCAGGCCCGTTTCTTCCGCATCCAGCAGGTCGCCCGCACCGACGCGCTCGACACCGACGGCGATGGCCGGACCGACGTCCAGGAACTGATCGCCCTCACCGACCCGCTGGTGCGCGACGCCGCGCCCTTGGACGTCACGCAGTTCGAGAGCTCGCCCGCCGAGGGCGATGACGGCGTGGCCGTCACACGCGAGACCGTCCTGCGGTTCAACCGCCCACTGGCCGCCGACACCGTCCTTGGACACAACATCTTCTTCGCCGAGGCCGCTGGACGTCGTGTCCTCACCCGCACCGAGATCGCCCCCGACCGGCGCGCCGTCACCCTGTTCCACCTCGAACCGCTCCCCGGCCTCTCACAGGTCCGGGTCACCTTCGACGGCGACAAGGTGCGTGACGCCGAGGGCAAGGCCGTGGACGCCGACCGCGACGGCGAGCCCGGTGGCATTGGCACGGTCCGCTTCAGCACCCTGAACAACCTGCCCGTGCCCGGCACCGCCGTCATCGGACGGGTCTTCGCCAGCGAACTCGTCGCCGGCCCGGACACGGGAACCAACGCGCTCAACCGGCCGCTCGCCGGCGTCGTCGTCAGCGTGGACGGCCAGGAGGAATCGCTGCGGACCGTCACGGACGCCCAGGGCAACTTCCGCCTCGAACCCGCGCCCGCCGGACGCTTCTTCGTCCATGTGGACGGCCTCACCGCGGTGGGAAGCCAGTGGCCCAACGGCGACTATTACCCCGTCGTGGGCAAGGCCTGGGATGCGGTCGCCGGCCGCACCAACAACCTCGCCGGCGGCACCGGCGAAATCTACCTGCCCCTCATCAAGGCGGGCACCCTCAAGCCGGTCAGCCAGGTCCAGCCCACTCCCATCACCTTCGCCCCCGAGGTCGTTGCCGCGAATCCCGCCCTGGCCGGCGTGGAGATCATCATTCCCCCCGCCGCGCTCTACGACGACAACGGCACCCGCGGCGGACGCGTGGGAATCGCACCCGTACCGCCGAACCGACTGCCGGAACCGCTGCCGGAGGGCCTGAACTTCCCGCTGGTCATCACCGTCCAGACCGACGGCCCGCGGAATTTCGCAACCCCGGTACCCGTCCGATTCCCCAACCTCCCCGACCCCGCAACCGGCACCCGCCTCCCCGCCGGTGCCAAGACCGCCCTCTGGAGCTTCGACCATGACAAGGGCTACTGGGAGATCGTCGGCCCCGCCACCGTCTCGCCCGACGGCGACTTCGTCGAGTCGGACCCCGGCGTGGGCATCCTCCAACCCGGCTGGCACGGGGTGCAGCCGGGCTCATCCCGGCGCGGCGGACGCCTGAGCCGCGAGTGCGGGAGCGAGGGCCGTGCGATCCTCGGCCCCATCACCGTGGCCGACCTCGGCGGCGGCTGGCGGCAGTTCTCCGTCACCCGGGGCCAGCATCCCGGGACGGTCCAGTGGTTCTCGCCTGAGGCCAGCCCCCAGAACCTCTCCGGGGACTCGGTGATCCTGAAGTTCTGCCGCGCAGGCGACCATGCCGTCCGCGCCGTGCTTGCGCCGGCCTGCTACGAGGAGGCCGTGCGGGCCGTCAGCATCACGATCCGCGAGGAAGAGGTCTGTGAGCTGCGCCCCCTCGCCATCCCTGCCGGGGGGTTGACCGCCGGTGTGAAGATCACCTTCGGCCCCTTCCAGCACACCCCGGGCACCGTGGAATGGATCGCCCCGGGCGGCATCCCGGCATCCGGCACCGGTGAGACCTTCACCACCGTGTTCTGCGAACCCGGCACCTTCACCCTCACCCGCAAGCTGCGCACCGACTGTGGGCGCACCTGCGACGTCACCGACTCGTTCGAGATCGTCGACCGCACGGTGGCGCCGCACACCGGCTGCTTTCTGGAATCGGGAATTCCCCTCGAATCCGGCACCTACCAGGTCGGCTCCACGGTCGGGATCACCGCACCGCCCCACGTGGCCGGGACGGTGACATGGACCGTCCTCGACGTGTTCACCGGGCAACCCGACGGTCTGCCCAGCCAGGGCGAGGGCGACATCTTCAACGTGACCTTCACCCGGGCCGGCGAGAAGCGGATCATCATGACCTTCGCCTCCGACTGCGGCGACGTGTGCGAACTGGAACTGGTCCGGAACGTCGCCCCGGCACCGCCCGGCACGGGCTCATCCATCGCCGGACCGACACTTTTCGACCGGTCGTCCCCTGCCAGCAACGGCGGGGTCCAGGTCCCCGGGATCGACCCGACGCCACTCGGCGTTCTGGCCACACAGATCTCCGGACGCCAAGGCACCGCCACGATCCTCGACAGCCACGACCCTGCTGAGCCGGCCATTCAGGCTTCGACCGGCCTCCACTATTTCCGCCTCGAGAATCTCGCCAACGGCCGCGTGCTCCGTGGACAGACGGGCAGCGACGGCGTCGCCTTCCCCCGCCCGCTGATCCTCATCTCCGATACGCCGCACCGGCTCACGGTGATCACGGGCGACGGCGAGTTTGCCGCCGAACTCGAAATGCGCTCGGCCCCGATGGGCGAGTCGTCCGAGTTCCCGCCGCTGGTCCTGCGGCGAACGACGGGCGACGCGGATGGCGACGGGCTCTCGGACCTCGCCGAGGAAGTGCTTGGAACGGATCGGACCAACCCGGACACGGACGGCGACGGGGTGACCGACGGAGCCGAGGCCCGCGCCGGAACGTCCCCACTGGGCGGCGATGCCCTGACGCTGGGTGCACAGGCCGCCTTCCCGACCGGCGGCCATGCCTGGGACCTGGCCCTCGACCAGGATCGCCTCGTGGTCGCCGCCGGACCGGCGGGCCTCGCCGTGTTCAACGTCCTCGACGGGCGACGGCCCGTACTCGTCGGCCGGGCCAGCACCCCGGCGCCAGCCCAGGCGGTGGCGGCACGCGGCAACACCGCAGCCGCGGCGCTCGGAACCGGGGGACTCGCCCTCGTGGACCTCGGCACCGCACCCGTCCTGAACGCACGGATCACCCTGCTGGGCGGACCCGTCACCGCCGTGGCCTTCCATGACTCAGGCGTCATCGCGGCCACGCCCGGACCGTCGGATCGCGGCCTGGTCCATTGGGTGGATGCCGCCAGCGGCCAGGTGATCGCCCGGCGGGAAGTCGAGCGCCCGATCGAGGACCTCGTCGTGTCGGGATCGCTGGTTTACGTGCTCACAGCGCGCGGACAGGAAGGGTCGATCGAGGTCCTGCGGGTCGAGGACGGATCCCTGCGAGGGGTGGAAGGTCACAGCCTCAGCGTCCTGCGGGGTGCCGGACAACGACGCCTGCGCCTGGTGGTCGCCGGCGACCGGCTCTACGCATTGAACACGGATGGCTTCAGCTTCCTCCGCCGCCAGTCCGATGGCCGGCTCGAAGGCCCGCCCGTCCGCGCGCTGTCAGACCAGGCCGGATGGCGGCACTTTGGCGTGACGTCCGGCGGATGGCTCGTGGTCGCCGCAGATCCGGTCGCCACAGGCGGCGCACACGACATCCAGATCCACCGCCTGCAAACGCCGCCGCTTCCGCCTGTCGTTGAATTCCAGATCCCCACCGACGGCAGCGCCGAGGCGGTGGTCATCCGCGACGGCCTGGCCTACGTGGCCGATGGCGACGCCGGCCTCCTCGTCCTGCGCTTCCAGGACGCCGATCGGACGGGCCGGCCTCCGACGGTCACCCTGTCTTCCTCCACGGGCGGAACCACCGCGCTGGAAAACCAGCGCGTCACTGTCACGGCCTCGGCCGTGGACGACGTGGGAGTCGCCCGGGTCGAGTTCCTGGTGGACGGTCAACTGGTTGCGAGCGACGCCTTTTTCCCTTTTGAGTACACGATGGTGATGCCGCTGCGCGAGGCCGGCCGTGAGAGCATCCGGTTCCAGGCCCGCGCTGTGGACACCGGCGGCAACGTGGGTCTCAGCCCGGAGTTGCCGATCACCCTGCAACCGGACCAGGAACCGCCCTGGGGCAACCAGACCTGGCCAGCGAACAACTCGGAGATCGAGGACAATGCCGGCCCCGTCCAGACCCTGACCGTCTGGCTGAGCGAGCCCTTCAACCCCGCCAGCTTCCGCCCCGACATGTTCCGCCTCTTCGAACCGGGCCCGGACGGACAGTTCCGCACGGCGGATGACGTACCCATCACCGGCGCAATCCCCGAACTTCTCGCCGATGAAGGCATCCTGCGATTCCATCTGCCGGCCGCCCTGCCGCAGGGAGGCTACCGCGCCATCCTCGCCGAGGGGCTGGCGGATCGGCGTGGCAACCTCATGAACTACGACCATGAGTGGCGCTTCGGCGTCGTGGGGCCGTGGGTGATCGCCCAGTCGGTGAAGTCGTTCGGCGTCTGGGCAGGCCACGCCGTCCGGCTTTGGTTCAACCGTCCGATGAACCCGGAGTCCATCTCCCGCGCCGTCTCGGTCGTCTTCACGCGGAGCGGGCAGCTCGAGGATCCCGTTCCGTTCACGCTGCAACTGCTGCCGGGCGGCACCGAGGCGGTCATCCGCTTCGATCCCCCACTCGATCCGCGCCCCGATCCCGGCAACCTCTTCACCGGCCAGCAGAACCTCGTCATCCGCATCAGCCGCGAGGCGACGGACACCGCGGGCAGCCGGCTGAAGCGGGAGTTCTCGACCTACTTCATCCCCGCCGTGCTGACCCATCTCGTCAATGAACCGCTCACCTTGAGCGGCCTGGACGTGCACACCGCGCCCGATAGCCGGCAATGGCGCCTCGAGATCGTCGCGCCCCTGAAGCTGGCCGTGGACAACCCCGGCCGGGCCCGGGTCGCCTTCGAGACGCTCGATGGCACAACCCTGGCCGCGAACGACGCGGCATCTTTCGAGGTCCAGATACCGGCGGCCGGCGCCTATGTCCTCGCCGTGATCCGCGGCCCCGACGGCGTCGGCCTCGCGCGGGTGGACCTGACCGTCTCGGCTGCGCCGTGAATCGCGCTCCCCGGCTCACGGGGCGGGCAAGGGGTCAGGATGGGGTCGGCATCGAGCCCGCACCCCGTTTTTCACCCTGGCCTGGCATGCGGTCCTCCTTCGGGGCCATCCGGACCGGTGCCACGCCCACCTCTTGCGGCTTGAGTTTGGCCCGGCATCGGTTGTGGTGAAGCCATGAACCGGAATCTTCCTCGTTCCACCCGTCGACGATGGCCAGCCTTTGCCCGGATCTGCGCCAGCCTGCTGCTGCTGTCCGGTGCCCGTGCCGACGACTGGCCCCAGTGGCTGGGCCCGAAGCGCGATGGGCACTGGCGCGAGGCTGGCATCCTCGAAAAGTTCCCTGCCGGCGGACCGACCCGGGTGTGGCGCACTGGCATCGCCGCCGGTTACTCCGGTCCGGCGGTCGTGGGTTCCCGCGTGTACCTCATGGATCGCGAGGTGCCGGCGGACATCCCCAAGCCGAAGAGCGCCTTCGACGCCTCCCGCATCCCGGGCAATGAACGTGTCCTGTGCCTGGACGCCGGGGACGGCCGGATCCTCTGGCAGCGCCAGTATGAGTCTTCCTATACCGTCAGTTATGCCGCCGGCCCCCGCACGACACCGGTCGTGGCGGATGGCCGTGTCTATACCCTTGGGACAATGGGCAACCTGGCCTGCCAGGATGCGGCGGATGGCAAGCTGATCTGGGAACGTGATTTCGTGGCGGAATACGGACTCAAGGTTCCCACCTGGGGCGTCTCCGCGCATCCCCTGCTGGACGGACAGAAACTGATCTGTGTGGTGGGTGGCGAAGGCAGCGTCGCGGTGGCCTTCGACAAGGACACCGGGAAGGAGATCTGGCGGGCGTTGTCAGCCAGGGAACCGGGCTATTGCCCTCCGGTCCTTCATGAGGTGGGTGGACGCCGTCAACTGATCATCTGGCATGCCGAGGCCGTCAACGGCCTGGACCCGGAGACAGGTCGCGTCCTGTGGACCGAACCCTGGAAGCTGCATTACGGAATGGCCATTGCCACACCGCGATCGCTCGACGACGGCCTGTTCCTCACCTGTTTCTACAATGGATCCATGCGACTCCGCTTTGATCCGGGCCAGACCAAGCCGGTGGTGGCGTGGAAGACGATGAAGCAGAGCGAGCGCGACACCGCCCATCTGAATTCCACCATGGCCACGCCCTGGGTCGAGGACGGGCATGTGTATGGTCCTTGCAGCTACGGCCAGTTCAGATGCCTGCGACTGGATACGGGCGAACGGCTCTGGGAGACATTCGAGCCCACCACCGGCAAGGCGGAACGATGGGGCAACTGTTTCGTCGTGAAGAACGGTGACCGCTGGTTCGTGCTGAACGAACAGGGCGATC
The DNA here is from genome assembly GCA_964509045.1 of uncultured Akkermansia sp. Taxonomy (GTDB): domain Bacteria; phylum Verrucomicrobiota; class Verrucomicrobiia; order Limisphaerales; family UBA9464; genus UBA6176. Next base: position 280 of record CAZDYB010000238.1, on the reverse strand, counting down.
TCATCCTCGCGAAGCTGTCGCCCAAGGGATACGAGGAACTCGGCCGTGCCCGGGTCATTGAACCCATCAACACCGACCCCGGCCGCCCCGTCGTCTGGAGTCATCCCGCGTTTGCCAACCGCCGCATGTACGTCCGCAACGACCGCGAGATCGTCTGCATTGATCTGGCGGCGAAGTAGGCCGGTCCCCAAACCACCCTGATATTGATACTCCCAATTCAACTCAGGCACGTCCGAATCTTCGAAACAACGAGGTGATCTTTACGCCGGAGGCGTTTCAG
>CAZDYB010000237.1:0-6953 GCA_964509045.1 uncultured Akkermansia sp. | reverse complement strand
TGATCCGCTCCAGCAACAACTGCTCTTCATCCGTCGGATCCCCAATGTCCCAAAGAATGGGCGGGTCTGCCGCGGGACTCGCCCCGCGTCGTGCCCCGGCATCCGTGACCGGCCCGGTTCGGTGCTCGATCGGTGGCGGTTTCGGCGCGGATCGCGGTTCAGCCGAAAGCCCGACTGCCATTCCCGATGTCAGGCCAGCCACCCAGAGTATCTCGATCCGTAGCATGCTGACCCGTTTTAGGAATCCGTGCCCGGCCTTGGCGAGCCCCGATTCGGCCGGACTCGTTCTTCCTCCCTCTTCGTCCCATCCTTCGTCAGCCCCCCCCGGACCAGGTCCCTTGCACCCGCTACTGAATACAAGCAGCTTCCTCCCGTCCGCCTGTTCGTCTCCGGAGCGCGTCGTCCCCGCTGGTCTTACTGAGTCTGCCTCATTCCAAGGCAACCTTCCCGGCCCGGCCTTCGCACCCTGAATCGGTGTTTCGCAATCATCCAACCACATCGCATCATGAAGCGCCTTCTCCTGCCCTGCCTAATCGCTGTCCTGGTCGCCGGATGCGAACCCTCAGGCCCGATCGCCCTGGCTGCCGACAACGCCCCGTCTGTCCCTGAAGTTCCTGTCCCGGTCCCAACCGCCACCAACCCGCCTCCCGCCCTCGAACCGGTCGCTTCGACCAATGTCGTCCCAATCCAGCCCATCCTGCCGCCCAGCCCTCCCCCGGAACTGCCCGCCCCAGCCCAACAGGTCCTCCGCCTCTCCCAGACCGCCGTCGGCGAATCCGTCGTGCTCAGTTACATCGCCTCCATCCAGGAACCCTTCTCCCTCGACGTCGACCAGATCATCTACCTGTCCGATCTCGGGCTTGGTGAAGCCCCCATCAATGCCTTGGTCCGCAAGGCCACCGCCAACCTCTCCCCCAGTTCCGCCCCGGCTCCGGTCCAAAACGTGGTCGTGAACGCCCCGGGCCTCCTCGCCACCGGCCATCCCCAAACCGGCACCCCGGCCGCCACTCCGCAAGACAATCCCCCGGCCGCGCCAAACAACGTCATCCTCACCAACTATCTGGCCTCCACCGCCGGGGGATATCCCGGCGCAGATTTCGGCGCTCCCGCCCAAGCGGCTCCGGCCCCCGTCTACGGCACCCCCCAACCCGGCCCCGCCCAGGCCGCTCCCGCCACGGTCATCGTCCAGCAACCCGTGTCCTACAACGTCTTCCACGAGTCCCTCTCCCCCTATGGCTCCTGGGTCCAGATCGAACCCTATGGCTGGTGCTGGCAACCCACCGTGGTGACCGTCAATCCCGGTTGGCGCCCCTACGTCGATGGCGGGCAATGGCTCTGGAGCGATGCCGGTTGGTACTGGCAATCGAGCTATTCCTGGGGCTGGGCTCCGTTCCACTACGGCCGTTGGCATCGCAATACCCGCGTCGGTTGGCTCTGGGTCCCCGGTGCCGACTGGGGTCCCGCCTGGGTCTCCTGGCGCTGGACCGATGCCCATTGCGGTTGGGCTCCACTGCCTCCCGAATGTCGCTGGTCGAGCCAGATCGGATTCAGCTGGTTCAGTGGCAACACCTCCGTCTCCGTCGGGTTCGGGCTCTGGGATGACTGCTGGTACGCGACTTCCTGGAACCGCTTCTGTGACCCCGGCCTGCCGCGTTGGGGCCTCGGACGTCATCAGGTCAGTCCCTTCGTCCGCAACAGCCGCATCGCCGTCGGCGGCGACAACTCGGTCAACATCGTCGGCAACAACAACACCGTCATCATCAACAACAACGGCATCCCCCGCGACCAGGTCCAACGCCATACCCGCGGCGAGATCCGCAAGCACGCCATCACCGATGCCGCCCAGCCCGCCCTCGCCGCATCCCGCGCAGCCGCCAACCCCAACTCCCCCCGGCCCCAGGTCGCCGCCTACCGGCCCCGTGTGAACCCCGACGCCGCCAGCCCTGCCTCCGCCCCACCCGCCGCCATCCTCGCCCGTCAGGAATCCCGCAAGGCCGGCCCCATCACCACCTCCGGCGGAAGCTCCCTGGTCCCGGCTCGCCCCGGCTCCCCCACACGCTACAATCCCGGTCCCGGCATCACTGCCCCATCCCGTTCCCCGGCGCCGAACACCCCCAACGCCAACAACTCGCTCACCCCGGCCCGTCCCATCCGCAAAGCCAGCGAACCCTCTTCTCGCCCCAGCCCCACCACCCCCGGCATCGCCAATCCGTCCACCCGGCCCGGTGGCGGTTTCGCTCCAGCCCGACGCACTCCCTCCAGAACCACGCCGTCCACCGTCCCCGGCTCCAATCTGGGCTCACCCCGCACCGTCCCCCAGACCGCCCGACCCTCCACCCAGAGCCCAACCCCCACCAATCGTCGGGCCGCTCCCCTCTAGTCCCACCCGTCCTACATCTCCCCTGCAGCCCGCCCCATCCCAAATAACGCCCCCCCAGCCCAGACCTTCCCCCAACGCCCCGTCACCACGCCGCAGGCAACCGTCCCCAGAACCGAATGGCGCAAGCCCGACGTCTCCCTCCGATCCCAGGCCTCTCCCTCCGTTCCGTCGCCTGCCCCGTCCCTCGCGCCGTCACGACCCAGCTATTCCCCAGGCCAAGGCTTCCAGTCCCGGGGCAACGCCAACCCCGGTTACGCACAGCCCCCCCCCCCCCACCCCACCAACAAAAGCGCCGACAACGCCCCATCCACGCCACAAGCCCCGGCTGCCCGCCCATCCCCGGTTCCCACTCCGTCCCGTTCCTTCACGCCACCTCCCGCTGCTCCCTCCCGCTCCTTTGCCCCATCCCGCCCCTCCCCGACTCCCAGCCGCGCCGCTCCCGCTCCCGTCCAACGCTCCCAGCCCACTCCCCAGGCTCCCCCTCGCGGGAAACCGGAGGATCGCTGAACCGTCGCCACTCCCCTCCCCCCTTTCATGAAACGGTTCGTCCTTGCGACACTGCTCGCCGGCGCGGCCAGCTCCGCCCTGGCACAGGATGGCCGCGGCATCGCCACCCCAACCGCCACCCGCGTCCTCTTCGAAACCGGTTTCGAACCCTTCGAAGGCTATTCCCCGGACTTCGATCTCTCCGGCCAGAACGGCTGGATCAGCATCGGTACCGGTGGCAATGGCGTCCTCGCCCCGCCCATCGATGGCTTCCAGGGTCAGGTCGCCTACGTCGGATTCACCCCTCCCGCCGGGACCAACGATCTCCTCAATGTGTTCCGTCCCGTCGCCCTCACCCCCGTCGGCCCCAACCTCCCCGTCATCACGTTCTCCGTCAGCTTCCAGATCTTCGATTCCACCACGGACCGCCCGTTCTTCGACGATTTCCGCTGGAGCGCCTACAACACGCGGGAAGAACGGTTGTTCACCCTCGACTTCGACAACGATTCCCTGGAGATCAATTATGTCCTCGACGACAATCGGGGCTTCCAATCAACCGGCTGGAAGTTCGAACCCGGGCAACCCTACGACCTCGTCCTCACCCTCCACTTCGCCCGCAACCTCTGGTCCGCTTCCCTCAACGACACCGTCATCGTCCATTCCCAACCGATCACCACCCGCAACGCCCAACTCGACCTCAATGAGATCGATGCTGTCTGGGCCATCCGTCAGCCCGGGCAACCCGGGGACAATTTCATGATCTTCGATGACTACCGGCTCACCGCCCTTCCCATCGAGGAAATCCCCCCAAGCCTCCTCTTCATAGGCCAACTCACCTCCGGCCCAACCGTCCTGCGCGTCCTCGGCGAACCCGGGGTGCTCTACGTCGTCGAACATTCCTCCGACCTGATCCACTGGACCGAAGTCGCCACCGGCCGCGCCTCTTCTCCCGACGGCACCTTCGACCTTCAGGACCCCACCGCCCTCCGCAGTGACCATCGCCTCTATCGCGCCCGAAGCCTCCCCTGACCCCGCATCCCCACTGCCGGGCCGCCAACCCGCCCCCAGATGGGCCCTTCACACGATGGCGCCGCTTGCCTTCACGGCATCCGCCCGGACTGTTGACTCCAATCCTTCCGACAGGATAACATCACTAACCTTAGTAAATCACATAAGATTTATGTCTGACCCGGTTGAGAAAATCAAAACGGTGACCCGGAACGAGGTCCTCAAGACCAATATTCCCACCCTGGCCGGCAATATCGCCGCCACCCTTGCCAATCCCGATGCCCAGGCGTTCTCGGCCGATGACGAGCAATTCCTCAAGTTCCACGGCATCTATCAGCAGGACGACCGGGATCAGCGCAAGATCGCCAAACACTTCATGTTCATGATCCGGGGCCGCATCCCCGGTGGCGTCCTGTCCGCCCCCCAGTACCAGGTCTTCGACAACCTCGCCACGCAGCACGGCAACAACACCCTGCGCATCACCACCCGCCAAAGCATCCAGTTCCACGGCGTGGTCAAGACCGGGCTCGGTCCCCTGATGAAGCAGATCAATGCCGCCCTGGTGGACACCCTCGCGGCCTGTGGCGACGTCAATCGCAACGTCATGGCCCCGGTCACCCCAGCCACCACCCGCGCCCGCCAACAGGTCTATGAGGACGCCCGCCGCGTCTCCGAAGCCCTCCTCCCCCAGACCAAGGCCTACCACTCCATCTGGGTCGAAGGCGTCCAACTCAATCTGGACGCCGACGAAAACAAGGACTTCGTTGATCCCCTCTACGGAAAGCAGTACCTGCCCCGCAAGTTCAAGGTCGCTTTCGTCATCCCCCCGGTGAACGACATGGATGTCTTCACCAATTGCCTCGGTTTCGTCGCCATCATCGAGGGTGACCGACTCCTCGGATACAACCTCACCGCCGGTGGTGGCATGGGCCGCAGCCACGGCAATGACGCCACCTACGCGCGGGTCGCCGACGTCATCGGCTTCATCACCCCCGAACAACTCATCCCCGCCGCCCGCGCCGTGCTCACCGTGCACCGCGATTTCGGTGATCGTACCGACCGCAAGCACGCACGCCTCAAGTACGTTCTGGCTGAGCGGGGGGCAGACTGGTTCCGTTCCGAAGTCGAAGCCCGGACCGGCTTTCGCTTCGCCCCAGCCCGCTCCGTCCGGTTCACCGGCCAGAGCGATCTGCTCGGCTGGCAACGCGACATCGATGGCGGCTGGTTCCTCGGTCTCTGGGTCGACATGGGCCGCATCAAGGACAACGGCAATCATCGCCTCAAGTCCGGACTCCGTGCCGTCGCCGACCTCTTCCCCAACGTCGAGTTCCGCCTCACCGCAAACCAGAACGTCGTCATCGCCAGGGTCGACGACGCCACCCGCGAACGCATCACCGCCATCCTCTCCGAACACGGCGTCCGCGTCGCCCAACAGGCTTCCGCACTCCACCTCGCCGCCATCGCCTGTCCCGCCCTCCCCACCTGCGGCCTCGCCCTCGCCGAATCCGAACGGAACCTCCCCGGGCTCATCGACCAGATCGAGACCGTCCTCTCCGACGTCGGCCTCGCGGGCGAGGAGATCGTCATCCGCATGACCGGTTGCCCCAACGGCTGCGCCCGTCCCTACATGGCCGAAATCGGCTTCGTCGGCAAAGGCCCCGGCCGCTACCAACTCTGGCTCGGGGGCAACGAGTCCTGCACCCGCATCAACCGCATCTACAAGGACCTGGTCAAGGAACCCGAGATCCTTCCCGAATTGCGCACCCTCTTCACCCGGTTCGCCGCGGAACGTCAGCCCGCCGAACGCTTCGGCGACTGGGCCGCACGCACCCTCTGGGACGCACCCGCAACCGTCGCCGCCTGAAACCCACCCTCCCGCCAGCCATGCTCACCCCGGATCAGATCGCTGCCGCCAATTCCTCCCTCCGCGGCCAATCCCCACTCGATGTCGTCCGCTGGGCCCTCGCCCAGTCCAACGGCACCGCCATCGTCTCCACCAACTTCAGACCCTACGAGGCCGTCGTCCTCCACCTCGCCACCCGCGTCCAACCCGACATCCGCGTCCTCTGGGTCGATCACGGCTACAATCGCCCCGCCACCTACCGCCACGCCGAGGATCTCCGACGCCGTCTCGGTCTCAATCTCCAGCCCTTCCTGCCCCGCATGACCGCCGCGCATCGCGACGCCATCCACGGGCCCATCCCCACCACGGAACAGGAGGCCGCGCTCAAGGACTTCAGCACCGTCATGAAGCTCGAACCCTTCCAACGCGGCATGCGCGAGCTCGCGCCCTCGGTCTGGATCACCGCCCTTCGCCGCGTCCAGAACCCCAACCGCGCCGAACTCGACATCGTTTCGCCCGACACCAATTTCAACACCCTCAAGGTGAGCCCGGTGTTCGACTGGTCCGATGCCCGGATGCAGGCCTATCTCGACGAACACGGCCTGCCCAACGAGTGGGACTACTTCGATCCCGCCAAGGCCGACGACAAACGCGAGTGCGGTCTCCACGCCGCCTGGGGCGGCAAGGCCCTCGCCCAGTAATCACCCCACTCCGCAACCCCGCTGCGGGATTCCCGTCCCGGTTCCATCCCAGATCCTGAACCCGTTCCTCCCTTGACCTCCTACCATCTCGATCACCTCGACCAGCTCGAAACCGAGGCCATCCACGTCCTCCGCGAAGTCGCCGCCGAGTTCGAACGTCCCGCCCTCCTCTTCTCCGGTGGCAAGGATTCCATCTGCATCCTGCGCCTCGCCGAAAAGGCCTTCCGCCCCGCCGACATCCCCATGCCGTTCCTCAACATCGAGACCGGCCACGAATTCCCCGAACTCCTCTCCTTCCGCGACCATCGCGCCGCCGAACTCGGCGCCCGTCTCATCGTCCGGACCGTCGATGACATCCTCGCCCGCGGCCTCGCGGTCCAGGCCCCCGGCGAAATCAGCCGCAACAAACTCCAGATCCCAGCCCTCCTCGCCGCCATCGAGGAATTCCGCTTCGACTGCTGCATCGGCGGCGCCCGGCGTGACGAGGAGAAGGCCCGCGCCAAGGAACGCTTCTTCAGCTTCCGCGACGCCTTCG
>CAZDYB010000236.1:0-6992 GCA_964509045.1 uncultured Akkermansia sp. | reverse complement strand
GCCGTTTGGGAATGGCATCGGGGTAAATTACTGGATCCATACAGGGGGAACGTCAGATGGCTCCTTCGGGCGTAACGTCTCCGCTGACTTCGACGTCCGCATTGAACGTATCAGCAACACCGTCATCAAGCTTCTGCCTGGCAACAACCAACGCATTTACCTCGAATCGAAGGACGGAGGCACGACCTTCCTCAACAGTGCGATTCCAGGACTGCTCGTGACCTATGATTCGGCAGCATTATCGATGGGTTGGAGATTGGCATTACCGAAGGTCCGCTTGGTGTGCCTGGACATGTCGTTTGGACCCGGGATCGGAACGGTGTCACAACCACATATGAGCGTGACTCGTGCGGACAGGCTGTGAAGATTCGGATTGAGGGCACAGGCAACGAGTACAGCATCACCTACACGGTCAATCCGCACGTGCGCTCCGTCACCGACCAACTCGGTCGAAGTTGGGAGTACACCTATGACTCCATCAACCGGCTGATCGAGATCGCCTCGCCGGCCACGGAATTCGCCGACATCGCACCGGGGGTGCTGCTTACCGATTCGGCGCTCGTACTGGCGACCCAACGGCGTCGGACCACGTTTGCTTACACGGATCCCAACTTTCCGACCTACCTCACGTCCATCACAGACGAGCGGGGCGCTGTGACCCGCGCGATCACCTACGACGCCCAGGGCCGGGTCAGCACTCAGACCATTCATGGCAACACCACCCAGTACATTTACGAGCCCACCGGCAACCCGGCCCCCCTGCCGAAACTCGACGCAGGCAACATTCTGACCCGCGTTATCGATCCGGAGGGCAACGTTGTGGACACAGAACTGATGGGGCCCGGGCACGCGGGTCAGTACGGCATTCGCCGCCGTGTCACCTGGACGGAATCGGGCAAAGGCAACGCCCCTCTCCGCCCGGGCGAACCGCGCTACTACGAACAGCGTTGGCGGCAAGACTGTGATTGCCTGTCTCCGCTCGTGGTCACCCAGCCGTTTAGCGACCTGGAGGGGCAATTCCTGTCGTTCGACGCTCACGGGATTCCGGAGCAATGGCCGCGGACGATCTACACCTACAACGCTGACCGCCAGGTGGAGGTCGAGTTGTTCACCAGCGCGCAGGGATCAATCCGCACCGAGATGACCTACCAGCCGAACGGCTATGGCGTGAACAATCAGTTTTCCAGGATGGTCACCCGCACCGAAGCGAGAGCGTTTGATTCCAATCCCATCTACGCGGGCCTCAACTTCGTTCATCGTTACGAATATGATTCGAGGGGCAACATGACGAGACACATGGCCCCGACCGTGACGCGCGGCGTCCTCAGCCCCCAAGCCGTCGTCGAGACCTGGACCTACAACGCGAATGGCCAGGTACTCACGCACACTGATCCCAACGGCAACATCACAGTCAACACTTACCACTCCGGCCCGGCCACCGGTGGTGACATCAATACGAAGGGACATTTCTTTGGCTATCTCGCCAGCGTCACGCGCGGTGCCTCAGGCTCAACCGATCCAACGGTCAACCTCACGACCTCGTACTTGGTCAATGCTTTGGGCCAGGTCACGCGGATGATCGATCCGATGGGACACGCGTACGATACGGAGTACAACAATCTGGGAGAGGTGGTCCGCACCATCGAGCCGCCCGTGACCCTGCCCAACGCCTCGGTGCAGTATGAAACCCGCATTGTATATGACGGTGCCGGCAATGTGGTGATGCGCCGCCGCAGCAACGTGGATTATCTCGGGCGAACGCAGCCCAATGCCTTCATCGACATCTCGTCGAGCTACGACACCGGCAACAAACTACTCGCCGAGCGACGCGAGGTGGGTGGCGATGATACCCACGATCTCATCACGAGCTACGCTTACGATCGGAACGAGCAACGGATCGCCGTCCAACAGCCGGAAGGGAACCGGGTGTTCTTCATCCATGATGAACGAAGGATGGGATTCAAACAGTTCGCCGGTGTGGCCCCGGCTGCGTCGATCCTGGCGGGATACCCCACCGACAAACGGGCGGAGACTCTGGGCGGAACCAGTTTCATCGCCATGACCCGATCCGATTATGATTCCAAGGGGAATCTGATCTTCGCTTACGATGGACGCGGAAATCCAATCTCGCGTCGCTTCGATTTTCGTAATCGTCAGGTCTGGGAGGCCGATCAGAACGGCAATGGCTGGCTGCGGTCCTATGATGCCGCCGGCGACGTGCTCACCACGGAATACGGCCCGACGGGACCCAACGGGACCTTGGCGTCCGTACAGGCTCGCGCCTACGCCCGCTTTGATGAGCTGGGGCGGCAGTATCAAACGGTCCAAGACATCAACCCCGCGACCAGTGAGGCCGGTGCCATTGATCCATCCGGGGCCGACAATCCTAGCTTCCTCACCCGCTTCGACGCCGGGTCGCGCACATTGGCCAGCCTTGATGCGAACGGCAATACCACGACCCTGGGCTACGACGCAGCCAATCGCCGAACCATGGTGACTGACGCCCTGGGCAATACGGTGACCACCCTTTATGACCGTGATTCGAACGTCATCGAGATCCAGGAGACCGAACTTCCTGGTCCAGGCTCGGTTGGGCTGCCACAAACCTATTACACTACAAATGCCTACGACTCACTAAGCCGCCGCATCGAAACACGGATCCTGGGTCTGAACCGCACGATCGACCATCGTTCGAGCTCCGCCTACGACTCGCGCGGAAACGTGGTCCTGATGCAGGACGCCGAGGGCAAGGCGGCGTTGAATAGCTACGACGACCAAAACCGGCTGGTCAGGATGCAGCGCTTCAACACGAATCCCGCGAACGCCGGAGCTCGGGAGCTTCAGCGCTCGGAATTTCAATTCGACGGGAACAGCCGTAAGACGGCCGATATCGCCTACTCGGATGTGGCGGATCTGGCCAACAGCGCTCAGGTCACCCGCTACGCTTACGACTTTGCTGACCGCCGCATCCGCGAGGTTTATCCTGACTCCGACGATCCGATCGATGGCTCCGGCAATGGCCTGGACGGCTTGTACGACCGCATCGAGGTTGCCTTCGACGCCAATGGAAATCCGCAGGGTGTGAAGGACCAGCGCGAAGTTATGTTTGCGAACACCTTTGACGCCGCCAACCGGCTTACGAACCAGCTACTGACCTTGCCGCCATCCGTGCCGGGTACCACACGCCAAAGTTTTGGCTATGACGCTTTGAACCGCCTGACTTTCGCGGCCAACAATTATGCCTCGGTGGCGCGTGAGTACGACGCGCTCTCCCGCCAGACCAACGAAACTCAATCGATTCGCCTCGACGGTTCCGGGTTCGTGAACGGCTGGGAGCAACCCGTACAGGTCGCGTGCCTGTTCGACCGGCAGGCCAACAATACCGGTTGCGTTGTCTCGGCCGGCGGCAACATCGATCTGAACGTCACGCGCACCTTCGATCCGCTCAATCGCGTGGACACCCTCTCTGCGGCCTATTTCCGGACCAACCGCCCCATCGCGGATTACAACTACCATGGTCCCGGGCGAATCCAAACCAAGACGCTCGGTAACGGCGCGCGCTTGGAAATCAACCACGACGTCAAACGCCGCATCGGTTCCATGGTGTGGACGGATCCCGTGAATGTGCTGGTGGGCTTCGTGTATGGCTACGATGACGTGGACAACGTGCTCTCTGAACAGTGGCTGCACGACGGGGGACGTTACGACCACTTCGGTTACAACGACCGCTACGAACTGACGCACGTCACGTATCGTTCGCCGGATCCGAATCCGCCGGCAGCCTGGCGCGACACCTTCGATTACGACGACAACTATAACCGCAAGACTGCGGCTTTCGGCGATCCGTTCGAGCCCGCACCCAGCGTCGTGGACACTTACGCCGCTAACGCCGTCAATGAATACACCGGCATTGTCCGTAACGGTCAACCGTTCGTGGTACAACACGACCGGGCCGGGAACATGACGCAGTTTCCTGTTCGCCCCGCGACCGTTACTCCCCAAGCAGACGTTCAAGCCACGGCTCGCTGGGATGCCTTCAACTTGATGTTCGACATCGAGAACCCGACCACCGGCAAGCAGCACTACCGCTACGATCCCTTCCGCCGCCGCATCGCGGTGCTGGACTCGGAAACCGACCTGCAAGGCAGCAGTCGCGTCATTTATGAAGGCTGGAGCGAGGCTGCAGGACGTAGATTTGACGCTGGAGCCACGTTGGCCAACGCGCCCTCCACCCTGGAGCGCATCTACGTCGAAGGCCCGCGTATCGACGAGCACCTGCTTTCTGCTATAGATCGTGATGGCGACGGACAAATCGGCGGCGCCAATCTGAAGAACGTGCGCGATGTCACCGCAGACCAGGAGTATTACTCTTTGCAAAACCGCTTGGGAAGCACGATGGCTTTGAGCGATGTGGACAACGCTGCGCGGGTTCTCGAATACACCCGATACAACGCTTATGGCGAAGCCGCCGTGCTCACGTCAATTGACAACAACGCGGATGGACGCGAAGACACACCTTTAGACCTGAGCGACAATGCCTTTCTCCAGAGCGGGACATTTTTGAGCTATGGCAATCCACTTTCCTTCACTGGCCGCCGATTCGATGACTCGTCCGGTTTGATTTACTGCCGCAATAGATATTACAGCCCTTCGCTCGGACGCTTTGTCTCACGTGACCCCGCTGGATATCAAGACAAGCAACTTAATCTTTCCGCTTACATACTCAACAATCCCGCAAATGGTTTGGATCCTTTTGGTCTTGCTAAGGTGGAGATATCACACTGGCATTCTTGGCAGAATTGGATCGACAGCTTTTTCGTGAACGCGGCCACCTTCTATCACCATTTTCGAGTTTGGGGAGAAACAGCGGATAACTGCACCTTTATTTCATACGGAGCGGATAATTCGAGAAGTTTCGATAACATTATTACCACTATGGAAGTCTCGAAGAGCGATCCTGTATTGGGCAAAAAGGGCGCTTTACCGAACATGTGCAAGGAAAACGATTGCAAAGTGGACTGTGTGACTTATTCGTCCACTTACAGAGTGGCCTTTGGCCTCGAATTCGACTTCATCGAGTTAAGCGTTACGCTTGTCGAAAGTTCCATTTCACTTCAGGTATGTGCTGATGGTACGGTTGGAGTACCAGACGCCGTACAGAGTCCGGGCTCCGACCCGGTGCAATCGCGGAACGGACCAGTTCTCCCTCAACCAAGACCAGAACCCAAGCCCTTACCGGCCCTTCGTTAAGTCGACAGAAGTGAATTGCACGACCTGAAGCGAAGGTGGGGCGAGGAAGCGAATCAATACTGACAGCCGGTCATCGAGAGCTCGAAGGACCTCGGCTTACTGAAGCGGACAACAGGGTTACATCTCGACAGTGACAATTCAATCTGTGCCAAACACCAAGGACGAAGCGACCCCAAAATGAAAGCTATGTCGCGATTGGATTAAGAACCGGTGATGAATCAAATATTATGAAGATACTGTATCTCTCCCGTGTCCGTGAATCTATCGAAGCCCGGTGCAGACACGGACTGCGTGCGCAGGGGCGGCGACCAGAGCAGTATCTAAGTCTGCATCACGCGGTCTTTACGCTGATCTTGTCACTTTGTCACCTCATCTCACCTGCGGCTTTCGCCCAAGTCATCTTCTCCGACTCCGCATTCAATCAATCCGACTGGCACACGAGCTTCTTTGCCCGTCCGCAGCCGCCGAGTGGAGGAACCTACGTTCAGGTCCTCGGCCCGAACTTCAACTTCTTCCAGCGAGTCGATCACACGCTGGGTGGCACTCCCACGCCGTCGGAAGTGTTGTCGGTTCATATCAACAACACGACGACCTATGACCCTTCGAGCGAGTGCCCCATCTCTTCTATCACCTACTCGGAGATGGCGAGGACGATCTCGACCGACGCGGGAACCTATGGCGGAGGCACCGGGCCTGCGTTGCGTCAGGGCGGACAATTGTATGTGGCGAACTTCGCGCCGACTCGCACGGACCCGAACGGCTCCTTGCCCAGCCCCTTCATCAACATTCTATTCACCGGGCTAACATCACATGATTTTCGCCGGGTGTTGGGCGCGGGCAGCTACGACAACAACTCGCATCCGAACTTCTCTCGCAGCGGCAGCCCCATTCAGTTCGGGTTCGCTCGGAACAACTCCCACACATTGCCGTCCACGGTGACGCGCGCCACGGCGATAGATGATTGGAGTGTATTCATCGATCAGGACATCCCGGCCGCGGCCGACTTTGGGGATGCGCCGGACGGGAGCGTGGGAATGTCAACGGGCTACTATGGAATGGTCCCCGTCGGGCCTACGGGTCTGCTTTTCATGGTCGCGCCGCTGAGCATACCGGCATTCTTTCCGACCGTTGAGACGAATGGGGGACCGTTCGCCGTGATGACCAACCTGTACATCGCCCCGCTTCCCGGCACCTTGGAGTCCGATGCGATCGGTCCCATCGATGCGGATCCGGTGTTCAATTTGAATGTTCCAGCCGATGACGCGGACAATGATTTTGCCGACGGCGGCGGCGCGAGGGTGCTGATCTTCGCGCTTTCACCCCGGCCGCCATCGTTGTTCTTCACTCTCGCAGCCAGGACACCTGGCGGTCCGCAAGGTGGTTTCTGGAACGTGGGCATAGATTTGAATCAGGATGGGGATTGGGGGCCGGGCGAATGGGTCTGCCAGGATATCCAGTTCGATTTTGGAACGAACAACTTCGTGCTGTTGCAGTCGCCATTCTTCGGCTGGGGACCACCGGGCGCGCAATTCGGACGGCTTGCCTTCCCGGTGTGGGCGCGGAACATGGTGACATTGGAGCCGGTATCCACCAATACGCCGCTCTCCGGTCCGGTCGGAATGCAGTATTACGCGGGCGCCGGACCGCCCTGCGGATTCACTGAGGGCGAAGTCGAGGACTATTTCATTGAATGGTTTCCGATCGACCAACAGAGCACGAACGATCCTCCGGATGAAGTGGTT
>CAZDYB010000235.1:0-7008 GCA_964509045.1 uncultured Akkermansia sp. | reverse complement strand
AATGGAATCCGGAAGGTGGATGGGACCAAAGGTTCGGGCGCATCTTGACCCTGGTCCGGCCCGGGTGCCCGAGGGACGGCCAACGGTTGGTTGCCATTCCGCCGCGCCAATCCAGCCACCATCCATCTGCCGGCGACCGAACGTCGCCGCTCCGGACGCCGGCTCAGGAACCGACTTCCGACAACGCCGCGTTGCAGTACCAGCGGATGGCGTCGGATGGGGTCGGGACCAGTTGGTCGAGTTCGGCGGCGGTGCACCAGCGGATGTCGTGGTGCTCGGCCTCGGCGAGGCGGATTGAGCCGGAGCGGGGCCGGGCGAAGTAGATCATCCCGATGTGTTCATGGGAGTCGGTGATGCGATGGATGTCGAGGAAGCGGGGTGCGATGAGGGCACGGGTGCCGGGGCTGGTGGTGGGAGGACGGTCGCCGATGAGGTCGATCTCGAGTCCGCTTTCCTCGCGGACCTCGCGGTGGGCAGCCTGTTCGGGGTCTTCATCCAGTTCGATGTGGCCGCCGACGGGCAGCCATTTGCCGAGGCGCCGGTGATGGACCAGGAGGACGCGGTCGCGTTCGACGACGAACACGGCCACGGTGAAGTCGATCTTGTCGTGGAGATGGGGCATGGGCGGTGGTTTTGGCAGGGCGCGGGAGTGGCGTCACGGGGATGTTGCGGGAGGATCGTCGCCGAGCGCCTGCCACCAGTGATGATGCAGGCGTTCGAGGGTTTCGCGGGGATCCTCGACGAGGAGCGCCTCGCGGATCCGGGTGGCGTACATGCCGAAGGACAGGGGGGGTACGCGGTCCACGGTGCGCCAGTGGACCGGGCGATCGTGTCGGGCGAAGTCATTGAGGAATGCCGCTGCGCGTTCCTCATCGAGGAAGGCGTGGCCGGCGTCGCGACGGGCTTCGCGCAGGAGGACGTGATCGGGCTCGTGCTGGAGCAGGACATTGAAGATGACTTCGGCGCTCCACTGCAGTTTCCGGGCGGATTTCTGCTGGTCGAAATGGTTTCGGTAAACCATCAGCCCGGTCTGGGCGGCATTGCGGAAGTGATACTTCAGGAGGTCGGAACGGCGGAGCACCTCTTCAAGATCCTGGGAGAAGTCCTCGGGTCGGAGGATGTCGCGGACATCATCCGTGGAGATCCGGATGTCTTCCGCCACGCTCAGGACGAAGCCGTAGTCATCGGCGGTGGCGACGGGATTCCCGCCGCGCAGTCGGCCGAGGCGGAGTCCGACCACGCGGGACAGGGCGTCGTTGGCGGCGCGACCGATGAGGGAGTGGAAGAAGTAATGCCGGGTGCGGGGCAGGGAAGGCGGGTCCTCGCGCGGCTGGGGCTGGGTGGGTCTTGGGGAGGAGCGGGCGGGGAGGACGATGGCGGCCATGGCGAGTTGGCCGGAGGCTGGAGGTGTTGCGGGAACGGGGCGTTTCGGGAGGGAGCCACGGGTGTGGAGCGGACCCCTGCGGGTTTCTTCGGGAAGCGGCGGTTCCTCGAGCAGTTCCTCGACGAGGAGGAAGTCCGGGGTGGGGATCTCGCTGACTCCGTGTTGGGCGGCGTGGACGCGCAGGATGATGGCGGCGTTGTTGGCGCCGCACTCGAGCCGTTGATCAATCCACGAGATCAATTCCGGGGCTGAGGTGCGGGCTTCGAGCCGGTGCCGGAGCTCGCGTCGGAAGGTCCGGATCTCCCCGGCCACACGATTGGCCAGGGGAAACTTGTTGGCACCCCACCTGGGCACCGTGGGGGTCAGGCCGTCGGCCCGGCTCACCCAGCATTCCATGGTGCCCATCCGATCCAGTCGAACCGGTCGGCCGGCGAGGGTGAAGACGTCGCCGATCCGCAAGCCCCGGAGGAAGCCTTCCTCCACGGTGCCGAGTTGAGCATTGCGGAGGAGGACCCGGACGACGCCTTCGGTGGCGATGGTCCCGATGTTCTGGAGGAAATCGCGGCGGGTGGCGCCCGCCCGTGTTTCGAAGGTGAGAGGATCGAGATGGATGCGACCGAAGACCTCGGTGTACTGGGCGCGGAGGGAGCGGCCACCACCGGCGAGGTAATCCAGGACGGCATCGAAGTCCGCCCGGTCGAGTTGTTGGTAGGGACGGGCGCGTCGGACGAGATCGAAGGCATCGTCGCGTTTCCACTCATGAAGGCAGCCCATGCCGACGAGGTGTTGGGCGAGGACGTCGAGGGGTGCGTTGGGGAACCGGATTGAATCGAGGTGACCGGCGCGGGCGAGACGGGCGGTGGCGCAGCATTCGACGAGGTCACCGACATTGGTGGCCATGAGGAGGCCGCGGCTGACCTGATCGATACGATGTCCGGCGCGACCGGTGCGTTGGAGGGCGCGGTTGACGCCCTTGGGGGTGGCGAGCATGACGACGAGGTCGATGCTGCCGATGTCGATGCCGAGTTCGAGGGAGGTGGAACAGATGACGGCGCGGAGTTCGCCCCGCTTGAGTCGGTCCTCGACATCGAGACGCAGGTCGCGGTCGAGGGAAGCGTGGTGGCATTCGATGACGTCGGCGAGGTCGGGGTGTTGTTCGCGCAGTCCGTAGGTGGTGGATTCGGCGCCGGAACGGGTGTTGGTGAAGATGAGGGTGGTGCGGTGGGAACGGATGAGTCGGGCCAGTTCGCCCAGCAACCGGACTCCGCTGAAGCCGGCGACCGGGTAGGGGTCGCGTTGGAGCGGGGTGTAGACCTGGAGATCCATGCGTTTGGTGGTGGGCACCTGGATGACCGGGCAGGGGCGTTGGCCGCCGGCGACAAAGGAGGCGACGGCTTCGGCCGGTGCGACGGTGGCGGAAAGGCCGATGCGCTGGGGTCGTGCGCCAACTGCGGCTAGGGGTTGGCGGGCGGCTGCGACGTGGGTCAGGCGTTCGAGGCTCAGGGCGAGGTCGGCTCCGCGTTTGTTGGCCGCGAGGGCGTGGACTTCATCGAGGACCACCCAGCGGACGCCGGCGAGATGGGGGATCCAGCGTTCCTGACTGAGGAGCAGGCCAAGGCTTTCCGGGGTGGTCAGGAGCAGGTGGGGTGGGTGATCGAACTGACGGCGACGTTCGGTGGGGTTGGTGTCGCCCGAACGCAGGGCGACGCGGATGGGCGGGTTGCCGGCATAGGCTTCGGAGAGGGGACGCTGGAGGTTCTTGGAGAGGTCGTAGGCGAGGGCTCGGAGGGGCGAGATGTAGAGCGCCTGCAGGGTGGGTTGGAGCGAGTCGCTGGCGTGTTCGAGGGCGAGTTGGTGAAGGATGCCCAGAAAGGCGGCGAGGGTCTTGCCGGTGCCGGTTGGAGAAACGATGAGCGCGTGACTGCCGGAAAGGATGACGGGCGTGGGGGCGGCGTGGGCGGGTGTTGGGGCGGGGAAGGCTTGCTGGAACCAGCGGCTGATCGGGGAGGCCACTTCAAACATGGGCGCAAGGGGATCGGAATCGGGATCGGGAAACGTCCGTGCTGGATGTGTGCCCGGGACAAATCAGCCGGCGATGGCCGTGCACTGGAAGACTCTGGGACCGGGCTGAAAGGCATGACCCTACCGACAACTCCCCATTGCGCAAAAAAATCTCCAAGAATCGTCTTGTGAAAAATTTCACGACCGCAGAATCTTTGGACCTCTTACGGGCGGTGTGGCTGCATCGGGTTGCGCATTGCCCGGATTTCCGAGGGTTCGGAAGGACGGTCAGCAGGTCTGGGCTGACGATGGTGCTTTGGATAACAGGATGAGCATGCGGTGGAACAAATGGTTGGGGTCGGTCATTGCGGGGATCGCCCTGGTCACGGGGGCGTGGGCGGCCGAACCGGCGACCGTGGGGGCAGGCGCTGCGGCGGTCCACGGTGCAGCGGACCACGCTGCGGCGGAAGAAGGCATTCCCCTGGCGGCACCGGTGCTGGCTGGATGGTTCAAGGGGGCGGAGGGAATTGAGTTTCTGGGGTCGGGAGCGGCGGGGGCGGCGTTGGCGGCGGGCAAGACCTGCTATTTCGCTATCACCAATTCGATGGTGGCGATGGCGATCGTGGCGTTTGGGTTGATCGTCTTTGCGCAGTTGGCAACCCGGAACATCCAGATGGTGCCGACCGGCCTGCAGAACTTTGCGGAGTGGTTGGTGGAATCGTTGCAGGAGTTCCTGGGAGGCATCCTTGGGGACAAGTTGGTCAAGCAGACCTTCTGGTATTTTGCGACGGTGTTCCTCTTCATCCTTTCGGCCAACTGGTTTGGACTTCTGCCTGGAGTGGGAACGGTGGGATGGGGGTCCGAGGGGGCGCACGGCTTCCACGTCAGCGAACCCCTCCTGCGCGGTGCCAATGCGGATCTGAACATGACCCTGGCCCTGGCGGTGGGATTCTTCGTGATGTGGCTGGTCTGGTCGGTGCGATCCACCGGTGTGGGTGGGTTCTTCTCGCACATCTTCCTGTACCGGGGTGAAGCGACGGGGGGGATGAAGCTGCTGTTGTTGGTGATGTTTTTCATGGTGGGATTCCTGGAGGTCATATCGATCATGATCCGGCCGGTTTCCCTGACGTTCCGTCTTTTCGGCAACATCTACGCGGGAGAATCCCTGCTGGAAACGATGCTGCACAAGGGCGGGTTCCTGGCGGCACTTCCGTTCTATGGACTGGAACTGATGGTGGGAGCGATCCAGGCCTTGGTGTTCACTTTGCTGACGGCGGTCTTCACGGCCTTGATGTGCCAGCATGACGAGGGTCATGGCGAGGAACATGCGGGTCAGGAGGCCCATCATTAGGACTGCGGGAGGAATCCTGGAGTCAGGGCACTTTCGATAAAACAATTTCGGCTGTCGGACCGTGGCAAAGTTCTGCGGGGGCGGCTGAGCAACACAAAAGATAGCAAGACATGACTGGTAACATCGCCATCGCCGGCGCCGCCCTGGGCGGCACCATCGCCCTCGGACTTATCGGCTTCAAGGCCGCCGAGGCGGTGGGACGCAACCCGGGTGCTTCCGGCAAGATCCTCGTGCAGGCGCTCCTGAGCGCCGCGCTCGCGGAAGGTGCCCTGATCATCACGATCCTGATGGGCAAGTAATCCCTGCACGGGGTCGTTCTGCGATCCCGTGCTTCTTTTTCTGAAGGTCCTATGCCAATTGCTCTGATGCTGGCCGCCGTAGAAGGCGGCGTGTTGGGAGGTCTGAAGACCACGGCGGCGGAAGTCGGACACAAGTTCGGCTTCAACACGTCGCTGTTCATCTCCCAGTTCATCGGCTTCTTCATCGTTGCCATCCTGCTGCAACGGCTTGCCTTCAAACCGTTGCAGAAGCTCCTGGCCGACCGGTCCAACAGGATCGCCGAGAGTCTCGCTGCCGCGGAACGGATGAAGGCTGACCTCGCGAAGGCGGACGAGGAGCGCAAGCGGGTACTGAGCGAGGCGGGTGTCCAGGCCAACAAGATCGTGGAGGAAGCCCGGCTTGCGGCCGCGCGCATCACCGAGGTCGAGACCCAGAAGGCGGTGGTCACGGCCAAGGACATCCTCGACAAGGCCCGTCAGGCCAGCGAGGCCGACCTGATTCGCATGAGGACTGAGCTCCGACGCGAGGTGGGTCGGTTGGTGGTGGATACCTCGAGCAAGGTCACGGGCAAGATCCTGACGGTCGATGACCAGAAGCGTCTGGCCGAGGATGCGAGTCGGGAGTTGGCTGCCTGATCCTGTTGGGTTGAAGAAATCGTTCTCCGCAAACCATGAAGATCAATCGTCAGGCCCGGCGCGATGCCAAGGCGCTTTTCCAGGCATGTCGGCCCGGTGGACTGCTGGATGAGGCGAAGGTCCGGGCGGTGGTGCAGAAGGTGATTGAAGCCAAACCGCGCGGATACCTTGGGGTGCTGAATTATTTCCAGCGCCTGGTGCGGTTGGAGATCGAGCGGCGCACGGCCGTGGTCCACAGCGCAGCTCCCTTGGGCGCGGAACTCCAGAACAGCATCAGTGCCAATCTGGGAGCCAGTCACGGCGCTGGATTGAGGTTGTCTTTCGTTGTGGATCCTTCGCTTCTGGGTGGACTGCGCGTGAGGGTGGGTTCGCAGATCCATGACGGGACCGTAGCCGGTCGGTTGGCGGCCCTGCGTGAGTCCTTTTGAGTTGAACGAAGCGGCAAGCAGCACACGACGAGCGAGTAGATTGAGTCGGATTACAGTTTTTTGAGCATATGAGTTCCCTACTTCAGGACATCGAAGCCCAGATTGCCGGCGCCATGACGTCGGTCCAGAAGCAGAATGTCGGCGTCGTCCGCGAAACATCCGACGGCGTGGCCAAGATCGAAGGTCTGACCGGCGCGATGCTCAACGAGATGCTCGACTTCGGTAACGGGGTCATCGGCCTCGCGTTGAATCTCGAAGAGACCGAGGTCGGCGCCATCATTCTGGGCGACTATCTCGGGGTGCGGGAAGGCACCGAGGTCCGCACCACCGGCAAGCTGCTGTCTGTTCCCGTGGGCAAGGGCCTTTTGGGACGCGTGGTCAACACGCTCGGCCAACCGGTCGACGGCAAGGGCGACATCGCTGCCACCGAATTCTATCCCGTCGAGAAGATCGCCCCCGGCATCGTGAAGCGGAAGTCGGTCAGCCAACCGCTGCAGACCGGCATCATGGCCATTGATGCGATGATTCCGATCGGCCGCGGTCAGCGCGAGTTGATCATCGGCGACCGCGCCACGGGCAAGACCACGATCGGCGTGGACGCGATGATCAATCAGGCTCGGGCCAACAAGGCGGGCCGTGCGTCTGGCGACAAGGGTTTCCGACCGGTCTACAACATCTACGTGGCTGTCGGCCAGAAGCAGTCGAACATCGCCCGGGTGGTTGCCGAGTTGGAGAAGGCGGGTGCGTTGGAAGACACGATTGTGGTGGCTGCCGCCGCGGCTGATTCCGCTGCGAACCAGTACCTCGCTCCGTTCGCCGGGGCGGCGATGGGCGAGTGGTTCATGGACAACGGCATGGATGCATTGATCATCTTTGATGACCTCTCCAAGCAGGCCGTTGCCTACCGACAGGTTTCCCTCGTCCTGAAGC
>CAZDYB010000234.1:0-7022 GCA_964509045.1 uncultured Akkermansia sp. | reverse complement strand
GGGACAGGCTCCTCCCCGGGGACAGGCTCCTCCCCGGGGACAGGCTCATTCCTGGGGACAGGCTCATTCCTGAGGGGACAGGCTCATTTCCCGGGGGAATCGGTTTGTGGAAGAAGGTGGAAATCCGGATTGGGACAAACGGGGTGGGGTGGCTACGGTTGCGGCCGCGCATGCTGCTCACTTCACCCATGATCGAGGTTCATGACCTCACGAAGCGTTATCCGGGCCGGACGGCCGTGGATGGCATTTCGTTTACGATCGGGCGCGGGGAGGTCGTGGGGTTTCTCGGACCGAACGGCGCGGGGAAATCGACCACGTTACGGATCCTCTCGAGTTTTCTGCCGGCGACTTCGGGGACGGCGCGGGTGGCGGGATTCGATGTGTTCCGGGAACCGGACGAGGTGCGTCGTCGGATTGGGTACATGCCGGAGAACAACCCCCTTCATCTGGACATGCGGGTGCGGGAGTATCTGAAGTTCCGGGCCCGGTTGAAGGGGCTGGGATGGCGTCGGAGCCGGGAACGGGTGGACGCGGTTCTGGAGCAGTGCGGACTGGTGGATGTCAATTCCCGGATCATCGGGCAGTTGTCGAAGGGATATCGGCAGCGGGTGGGCCTGGCGGATGCCCTGGTACATGAGCCGGACCTGATCATTCTGGACGAACCGACGATCGGGCTGGATCCGCATCAGATCCGGTCGGTGCGGGCGTTGGTGAAGGAACTGGCGCAACGTCACACGGTGTTGTTGTCGACGCACATCCTGAGTGAGGTGGAGATGACGTGTTCGCGGGTATTGATCCTGCATCGGGGTCGGATCCTGGCAGCGGACCGGACACAGGATCTGGAGCGGAGACTGAGTCTGGACGGGCAGGTGATTGCGGAGGTGGCGGCTTCGGCGGCGGCGTTGCTGGAAGCGTTTCGGGATCTGCCGGAGGTGGAATCGGTGGAGGTGCAGCCGATGGACGGGGATTACCAGCGTTTGGCGGTGCAACCGAGGAACGGGACGGACGTGCGGGAACTGGTTTATGGCGAGATCCGGGCGCACGGTTGGACGATGCGGGAATTGACGCGGAGCCGGCATACGTTGGAGGAGATCTTCATCCATCTGACGCGGGGGAAGGTTCGGGAGGACTGATATGCGAGTATTCATGGCCTTGGTGCGTCGGGAGCTTGGCGCCTACTTCAATTCCCTGACCGGGTATGTGGTGATTGCGGCGGTGCTGTTGCTGACGGGTTTTGGGTTGTTGGATCTGGTGGAGCGGATCCGGGATCAGCCGAACGACGTGCCGGTGACGGAGTTGTTTTATCAGACGGCGTATTTCTGGCTGGTGGTGCTGTTGAGTTCGCCGGTGATCACGATGCGATCGTTTGCGGCGGAGAAGGCATCGGGAACCTATGAAGCATTGATGACGACGCCGGTGGGGGATTGGCAGGTGGTGTTGGCGAAGTTTGCGGGGTCGTTGGGATTCTATCTGCTGGCCTGGTTGCCCTTGGCGGGAACGTTGTTTGCGCTGCGGCAGATAACGGGGGAGGCGGCGTTGTTCGAGCCGCGGGTGATTGCGGCGACCTTCACGGGCATTGCGTTGGTGGGTGCGCTGTTCATGTCGATGGGTTGTTTCGCATCGGCCCTGACCCGGTCGGACATCATTGCTGCGATGATCTCATTCCTGTTCGGGATCGGGTTGTGGATGCTGGGGTATCGGCCGGATGCGTCGGGATTGTTGCCGTTGTGGGCATTGCCGGTATTGGAGCATCTGTCGATGACGCGGCACATGGAGGATTTCGCGCGGGGGCTGGTGGTGGGACGGCACGTGGTGTTTTACGTGAGCACGGCGTGGTTGTTCCTGTTCCTGACGCATCGGGTGGTGCAGAGCCGCCGTTGGAAATGAAGCTGAAGGCCATGGAAGAAAACGCACCCAGCTATGTGCCTGGACGCCGGTATCAGATTGCGATGTCGGTATTGGTGGGGGTGATCTCGTCGTTGGTGCTGTACGGGTTGGTGAATCACCTGGCGGCGGGGCGCCTGCGGTGGCGACAGGATTTTTCGAGCACGGGGCGGTTTGGGTTGAGTCCCTTGACGCAGCAGGTTTTGGGCAACCTGACCAACGACGTGACGGTGACGGTTTTGTTTCCGCGGACATCGGACCTGTACGGGCACATCGATGGGATGTTGCGGGAGTATTCGGAGGCTCAACCGCGGGTTCAGGTGAGATTGGTGGATCCGGAGGCGGAGCCGGTGACGGCGATGCAACTGCGGACGTCGTACAAGCTGTCGCCGGAGGAATCGAATCTGGTGGTGTTCGAGGCGAACGGCCAGGTGATCCGGATATCCGAGCCGGAGTTTTCCTCTTATGACGCGAACATCAACGCGTTGTTGCAGGGGCAGCAGCGGGAGGTGCGTCGGGCGGGATTCAAGGGGGAGATGCTGTTCACCTCGGCCTTGGCGGGGTTGGCGACGACGAATGTGGCGAGTGCCTGTTTTGTGATCGGGCATGACGAGGCGCGGCCGGATTCGGAGGACCGGCTGACGGGGTATTACCGGTTTGCGAATCTGGTGGCATCGAAGTCGGCGGTGGTATCGACGTTGCGCCTGGACGGGACGAACGACGTGCCGTCGGATTGCCGACTGCTGGTGATCCCGGGTCCATCGCAGCCGTTTTTGCCGGTGGAAGTGGAGCGATTGACGCGGTTTCTGGACGGGGGCGGCCGGGTGTTGCTGATGTTGGATTCGGGGCAACCGAACCTGCGGTTGGGATTGGAGCGATTGCTGTTTGAGTGGGGTGTGGTGACTCCGCCGGCGTATGCGGCGGATACCAACCGTTCGCTTGGAGGCCTGTCGGTGTTGTCCACGAACTTCGGGTCGCATCCGATCACGCTGCCGTTGGCGCGCCGGGAAGTGCGGCTGTTTTTCCAGAGGCCGCGTGTGGTGGGGACGTTGGGTCAGGATCAGCGTCCGGCGGATGCGCCGAAGGCGATGGTATTGGTGGCGACGGGGCCGGAGGGGATGACGAAATCGGATCTGCGGGGTGGGACGGTGGCATTCAAGCCGGGTTTGGACGGGGTGGGTGAGATACCGATGGCGGCGGCGGTGGAGCAGGGTGGGGTGACGGGGGTGGCGGCGGGTCGGGGGACGGCGCGGATGGTGGTGGTGGGGGATTCGATGGTATTTGGGAACGACGCGTTTTCGAATCCGGGGAATGTGGATTTTGCGGAACTGACGCTGGCGTGGCTGCTGGATCGGACGGAGTTGTTGGCCATCGGACCGAAGCCGATCCGGGAGTACCGGTTGTACCTGACGCCGGCGCAGTATCGGAGTGTGCGTTGGATGTTGCTGGGGGTGTTGCCGGGATCGGTGTTGATGGTGGGGTTCCTGGTCTGGTTCCGACGGCGTCATTGAGGGAAGAAGCAGGATGAACACGCGAACCAACTGGATTCTGCTGCTGGCAGCGATTGGACTGGGAGCCTACGTGTACCTGGTGGATCGACGGGCGGGTGTGACGGTGCGTGGGGGATCCGGGACGACGGCGAAGTACATGCCGGTGGAATCGGGATCGGTGATGGCGGTGGAATTGATCCGATCGAACTCGGTGATGCGGGTGGCGTTGGAGGACGGGGTGTGGCGGATGACGTTGCCGGTGGAGTATCCGGCGCAATCGGCTTCGGTGCAGCGGTTCCTGGACCGGATCGGCAAGTTGTTGCCGACGGGTTATGTGACGGCGGCCGAGGTGGCGGCGCAGCCGGAGGCGATGAAGGCGTTTGGGTTGGAGCCGCCGGTGGCGACGGTGAGTCTGACCACGCAGACCGGGCCGGTGATCCTGCGGTTGGGTGGGGCTTCGCCGCAGCCGGGGCGGTTCTATTTTCAACGGGTGGGTTCCGAAGGTGTGTTCACCGCGGACACAACCTTCCTGGAGGCCTTGCCGGCATCGGCGAATGAGTGGCGGGATCGGACCCTGTTGGATCTCGGAGGGGGATCCTTTGACCGGATCACGTTGGGGGGCCGTGGACGGACGATCTTTGACGCGGTTCGGGACGGGCCTGGGCGTTGGCGACTGCGGCAGCCGGTGTCGGCGCGGGCGGATGGGGAGCGATTGGAGGCGATGGTTTCGGCGTTGCAGACGGTGCAGGTGACGGGCTTTGAGAGTGATGCACCGGTGATTGACCGGGCGGCGTATGGCTTGCAGCCGCCGGAGCTGGAATTGACATTGGGCAAGGGGACGAACGACGTGGCGCGGTTGCAGGTGGGGGCGTGGGACACCAACCATGCGGGTGATCGATTTGTGAGGCGGCTGTCGCATACCAACCTGGTGCGGGTACCGGCTGCGGAGTTGTCGATGCTGGAGCAGCCACTGGATCAGTTCCGTGATCCGCGGTTGTTGGGATCGATGGAGGGGGTGACCCGGTTGGAGTTGCGGGGGACGAACGGGTTCGTGGTGGAGCGGGAGGGAACCAACTGGACGGTGATTTCGCCGAAGCGTTTTCGGGCGGACAATCCGACGGTGGATTTCCTGGTATCACAACTGGGGACCCTGGAGATCGTGAGCTTCGTGAATGACGTCGTACCGAGTCTGGCGCCGTACGGGCTGGAGGTGCCGTCGCGGGAGTTTGTGGCGTATCGGGGGACGAATGTGATGGCGCACCTGCAGGTGGGAGCGCCGGCGAATCCGGAGCGGACGTTGTTGTATGCCCGGAGGCTGGATGAGCCCGGGGTATACGCCATATCGCGGACCGTGCTGTTCAACCTGGAATCGGCGGGTCAACTCCGGTCCTGGCAATTCGGACCGGAACAGGTGACGGGGGTGACGGTGTTGAGACAGGGGAAGCGCCGGGTGTTGGGGCGGCAAGGAACGGGTTGGAAGGTGACGGAGGGCGGGACGGACGAACTGATCGCGGATGCGGTGGAGGAGACGCTGTATCGGCTGGGGCAATGGAATTCGATGCGGTATGCGGTCCTGGACGAGGCGGCGTTGTTGCGGGACGGGCGGTTTGGGTCGGTGGACCATGAGTTGGTGCTGACCTTCGGGGAGGGGTCGGCGATGCGGGGATTGAGGATGCGTTTTGGGTCTTCGCTGGGGTTGAGTCGGATTGTGCTGGCGAACTTCGATGAGGAACCGATGGGGTTGCGGTTGGAGATCCCGGAGCCGTTGTACGAGGGGTTGGTCCGGTACCTGGGGATGCCGTAGATCCTGGAAGGCCCTGATGAAACCGCAGAAACACAGGGGAGGGTGGATGCGGAAGACGTTCCGGTGGAGTCGGCGCGGGACGTATGCGGTGGTTTTTCTGGTGGCGGTGTTGTTCGTGTGGATGAACCAGGTTGGGTTGCCGGGGTTTCTGAAGGCGCCTTTGGTGGAGCAGTTGGAGGACCGGGGGATCCAGTTGGAGTTTGGAAGGTTGCGGGTGCGATTGACGCGGGGATTGGTGGCGGAGGCGGTGGACATTTCGCGGGTGGGATCGCCGGAGGGAGAACACTTCTATGCGGAAGAGGTCCGCATCCGGTTGCGTTGGGGAGCGCTGTTGGAGTTCCGGCCGCCCGAGGTCAGCGCCCTCTCCCTGCGGGATGCCCAGGTCATCCTGACATTGCCTCCGGACGGCCAGGGTCCGGCGCGACCGTTCGAGATCGGGGACATGCAGGTCCAGTTGCGGTTCGTCACGGCGGACCTGTGGGAACTCGAGCGCCTGGAGGCGGTCCATGACCAATGCCTCCTGACTGCGGTCGGCACGGTCACCAACGCCCTGGCATTGCAGGTGCGGCGCAAGGAAGGGGTGGCGTCCGGGCAAGAAGTCTGGCGGCGCCAATTGTCCAGGGTCTCGCGTTGGCTGGAGGTCACGACGTTCGAATCGGTGCCCACCGTCCAGATCGGGTTTGCCCTGGACATGAAGGATCCGGCCCGCTCAAGCGGCGCGGTCCAGCTTCGCACCCTTGGGCTTTCCAATGCCTGGGCTGAGCTGGATCAACTTCGATTGGATATCCGGTTGGATCCCGAGGCGGAATCGGGACGGCGGATGCGGGGTGATGTCCGTCTGGAGGCGACGGGAGTGCGCAGTCGATGGGGAGGGGTTGGTCTGGGGGGGGTCGGGGGCGGGGGGGGGTGGGACTTCGGGGAGAAGTTGCCGGAGCATGCGGCGTGGGAATTCGATCTGGGATCCGTGAAGGCGCAACCTGGGACCTTGGGATCGGTGCAGGTGCGGGGAACGACCCGACGCCGGGATCTGGAGGACGGAGTGGGAGCGCCGTGGACGTTGCCACCGGTGGAAGGGGTGTGGGCGGAGGAACGGGTGGGTGAAGTCGGTTTTGACACCGAGATGCGCCTGGAAATGGAGGGGGTCCAGGCGATGGTTTCGACCCAGCGCGTGGCGTTGGCCCGGATCCGGACGGAGCTGGATGCGCGACATGGGATTTCGGGATGGCGCCGATTGCAGGGGTCGGTGGGAATGGATGGGTTGGATGCGGGTCTGGTCAGGTTGTCGAACCTGTCGTTGAGTGCGGAGTTGAGCCCGCGCACGGATCCGCCGGCGACGGATCCCGGGTGGGGTTTCTGGCGTCGCGGCGTGCATGTGATGGGAAGTGGGAAGGTGGAGTTTGGCCCGGGCGAACTGCCGCGTCTGGCGGTGGACGGGGCGCGATGGGAATGGGATTGGCGTGCGCCGGTCTTGAAGTTCGATCCGTTCCTTGCGGCGTTCGGCGGTGGGGAATTGAAGGGGGAAGCCGAGTTGGATGTGGGGACGCGCCAGGCGCGGGCGACGGCGTCGTCGACGGCGGATCCGCATGCGGTGTCGCCGTGGATGTTGCCCAACACGCGCAAGCTGGTTGGCGAATATGGCTGGCGTCCGGATGCCCTGCCGAAGCTGTGGGGTGAGGTGGGGATCCGGCTTCACGGCTGGGGATTGCCGGGACCGGAGGAACGGTTGCAGTTGCTGGCCTCGTTGACCCTGGACGCGCAGATGGACGTGACGAATGCGACGTTCCGTGGTTTGCCGGCGGACCGGGGTACCGGACGTCTCACCTATACCAATCGCTTCTGGCGGA
>CAZDYB010000233.1:0-7041 GCA_964509045.1 uncultured Akkermansia sp. | reverse complement strand
GATTTTCGCCTGACCGATGTCCACGGCCAGGTGGTGAAGGCGGTGCTGGCATGAGCCCCCTGTTCCGCCCTGATGCAGCACGGCGACCGATTCTTCCCCACCTGAGCCAACCGCCATGTCGTTCCCTGCACGACGCGGAAATTGGCTCCCACTCACCCGTTGCTTTGGTACGATGACCACCCTTGGAACCCAACCCATGACCCACTTCATCCTGTCCGCAGCACTCCTTGGCATGGTCGTCTTTCCATTGCTGGCCGACGAGCCCAAGAATCACGACTTCGACGTGGTCCGCGACGAGGCCGGTGTACCGCGCTATCAGCTGCCACCCATCCTGGTTTCATCCGAAGGCAGGCCCATCACCACGCCGGAGGAATGGTTCAACATCCGTCGCCCGCAGCTCATGGGGTTGTTCGGCAACCTGATCTACGGCGTTGTGCCCCAGCCGGAGTCGCCCATCCGAACGACGTTCGAGGTCGTGACAAGGGACGGGGCCTACATGGGCGGCAAGGCGACCCGGAAGGATGTGCGGATCAGGTTCGAGAACGCGAAGGGTGCGGCGGAGATGCAGATTCTGGTGTTCAGCCCGAACGGCCTTGGGAAGCCCGCCCCTGCTTTCCTGCTGCACAGCTTTGCCAGCACGAAGGGCGGCGGACACGATGCGCATCCGGACAAGCCTGGTTTCACCCGCAACGGCCTGCCGCTGGGCGAAATCCTCGCCCGTGGCTTCGGCCTGGTTGTCGTCGCGCAGGATGACTTGGTGCGGCACAACGAAGTCGAGTTTCTCAAGGGCGTTCATCCGCTGTTCTACCGTGCCGGCCAGAGTTTTCCGAAAGCCAACGAGTGGGGCGTCATCTCCACCGTCTCGTGGTCCGCCTCGCGCGCGATGGACTACCTGGAGACCGATCGCGATGTGGACGCGAAGCGCATCGCTGCCATGGGCCATTCCAAGATGGGCAAGGCCGCGCTCTGGACGGTGGCACAGGATCAGCGTTTTGCGCTGGCCGTCTCCGCCCAGTCCGGCTGCGCGGGCGCGGCCCTGTGGAAGCGCAACTTTGGCGAGAACATGGAAAAGATGGTGACGCGTTTCCCCTACTGGCTGTGCCGGAACGCTGCAAAATTCGCCCGCAACGAGGACGATCTCCCGGTGGACCAGCACATGTTGCTGGCCTGCATCGCGCCGCGCCCGGTCTATGTCGCCAGCGGTGCCGAGGATTTATGGGCCGATCCGCGCGGCGAATACCTGTCCGCGTATCATGCAAGCCCCGTCTACCGCTTGCTTGGGAAGAAGGGCCTCGACTCGGAGGCTTTGCCGCCCGTTGACCAGGTCCTTGCCAGCGGCGACATCGGCTATCACAACCGCGCAGGCGGCCATTCGGTCGAGATGTTCGACTGGCTCAGGTTCCTGGAATTCGCGGAGCGTCACCTGAAGCGGGAGTAATCGGTCCGCAACGACACAATCCCTTTGGGACACCGAAGCTCATGGACGCCCGCACTCGCGCCATCGCTGGTTCGTGGATGCGGTGAGCGGGTCCTGCATGAAATCCAGCAGCGCCGCGGCAAAGCCCCGGGGCACTGGACCAGGACATCTCCATGAGCCTGGGGAAGGAGGTCAGGGTGAGACGATCCGATAGAAGGTGGTGGGCGCGTCGGTGATGGGTGTCTTGAAGGGACTGGTGGCACCGGGGACCCGGGTCCACGGGCCGTTGACGGCAGGTGCGGCTTCGAGGATGGCGGTGCCTTCCCAGCCCAATTCCAGGGAGCCATCGACGGTGGCGATGGATCCGATGGCGAGGTTGGTGGCGGGCGTGGCGATCTCGACGCGGTAATCCTCGACCTCACCGCTGGAGTCGGGGCCGGTGAATCCGAGTCCCTGGGAACGACTGAGGCGGAACCGGGCGTAGGTGGGACCGGACACGGCATTGGCCGGAACGACGACGGAGACGAGGTTGGTGCCGTGGATCACGGGGTGATTGGCGAGGATCTGTTCGCCCGGATCCGACCAGTCGAAGTCCCGGTTGAAGTCGATCCAGGCGTGGATGTAGGCCGGGTTCGGGGTCAGGATGGAGGTGACGATCTCGATGGTCACCGGTTGCCCCGGGTTGAGGTTGGAGAGGAATCGGATGCCATCCTCGTCATCCGGGTTGTTGGAGGTCGGGAACGACAGGCCGAGATCCTCGTCATCGCCGAGGGCGAGATCCGAGGGGGTTCCGTCGGGTTCGACATCGATGCGTTGGCCGAGGAGGAAGTTTTCCTCGGTGACGAGATGGAAGGCGCCGTTGTTGGCGAGGAGGGTGGGGTAACGCGGGGTCTCGAAGCTGTCAGGAGCGTCACCGAAGTCGGGCATGAGGCTGTGGAGTTGGACGCGGTAATCCTCGACTTCGCCATCGGGTGCGACGTTGACGGGGCCGAGATTGGGAATGGCCGCGGTGGTGTAGCGGACGCGCAGGAAGGACAGGCGCGAGGTGAGGACGTCGGGGACGCGGAACCGGATGACATTGTCACCGGCGCCGACGGGGAAAGGTCCGCCGACGGTGTGACCGAGGATGGCGCCGTTGACGTATTCGGAGGGTTGGGGTGCGGGCGGATTGGGTTCGAAGCCATTGACCCCGTTGTAATCGATCCAGAGGTCGACGAAGCCGGCCTGGGTGGCGCTGATGCGGAGGGAAGAGACGACCCCGGCGAACAGCGGGCTGATGGCGGTCACGCCGTCCTCATCGTCGTCGTCGTTGAAGTCATCGCCGCGGGCATCGGGCGAGGCTTGGTAGGCAGGTTCGGAGTCGATGAGGGCGCCGAGGAAGGCGACGGGGTTGGGGGGCATGAGGTGGCCGGCCGGGCCGTAGATGTCGGGGGCATCGCCGAAGTCGATGGTGGGTGCGAGCAGGACCATGTAGTCCTCTACTTCGCCGTCGGGTGCGGAGCCCGTGGGTGGGACGCCGTTGATGCTGGAGAGGCGGAACCGTGCGTAGCTGAAGCCGGTATCGGCGCCGGTATTGGGGATCTGGAAGTTGAGGACGTTGAGCCCGGGCTGGACCAGTCGTTGGAAGAAGATCTGTTCACCGACATCGTCCCAGTCGCCGTTGCGATTGAAGTCGATCCAGGCGTTGAGGAAGACGGGGCGTGGATCGGGAACCTGGACTTCGACCTGGAGACCTACCGGGGCGCCGGGTGCGGTCGGCAGTTGCGGGACAGCGACGCCGAGGAGAATGGGCAGGTAAGGGGTGAGGAAGGTGACGCCATCGTCATCGGCCAGGTCGGTGCCGTCATCGCCGACGGCGAATGGGTCAGGTTGACCATCGGGTTCGGCATCGATGAGGGAACCCAGGAGCAGACCGGGATGGATCACATGGCTGGCGCCGTCGTCATCGAGCAGGGTTGGATAACCGCCGGGTTGGAAGCCATACGGGGGCAGGAGTGGAGGGAGATCCGGGGCATCGCCGAAGTCCATGGGACCGTCGACTTCGATGCCTGTCTCGATGCGGTTGTTGGCGGGGTCGGGATCGTTGGAGGTGGGGAAAACCTGAATCGAAATGGGAAAGCGACCGGGGTGCAGGGCGAGGAGGGTCAGTTCAACCTGGCGGACGGCACCGGCGATCAGTTCGGGGACTTCGCAGCGCAGAATGGAGACGCCTTCGCCTGCGGCTCCACCGGCTGGCCGCTCGGGGAGACAGCCGGTGGGAACCGGACCGTCGAAGGTGAGGCCCGGGGGGAGGATGACTTCGAAGTTGGCCGGCGATGCGGCGGGACCGCCATTGAAGATCTCGATACCGATGGTGAAGGGAGTCGCCGGAACAACCGGCAGGGTAGGGAGTTCGTTGACAAGCGCTCTGAAATCAGAGGGTGGGCCGGTATCGATCACCGTTCCAGCAGCCTGCGCGGTGTTGTTGGCGGGATCGGAATCGGTGAAGCCGTAGGTCTGGATGAGGGAAACCTGGCTTGAGAAATCACCGGGTTGATTGGCACGGGCACGGAGGGTGACGTCGAGGTTAACAAACGGTGGGATGCTCCCTATTGCCCCGTTGACGGCTCCGACGGCGCCGCGGATCTCGACGGCTCCCTGTGTGGCGGTGGTGCCGGAGAGTCCGGAACCCGGGGGCAGATGATTGAACGTGGGTCGAACGTTGCCCCCAAACTTGTGGCTGTCCGACAAGACGTTGTCCCGGGCGTCCACGAATTCGAAGCCGGGCGGCAGGACATCCCGAAGTACCACGTCGTATCCACCCAACCTGGGAGGTGTGGCAGAGGCGCGGATGTGGAACTCGACCACTTCACCCAGGGCGACTGAAGTCTCAGGGCCGACCTTTTCCACCACGACATCCACCGAGGCGAGGGCTGGCGCGACGAAGATGATGGAGGAGCCATCGCCTTTAACATCGACGAGGGCGACATGGGCGGGGAATGCGTTGACGGGGACGGTGAAGGAGACGGTGCCATCGGGATTGGGTGGAGCGACGAAGGTGCCGTTGGGTTGGATGGAACCGGGGTCGCCGGGGACGGGAATGAACACCTGGAGGATGGCGTCACCGGGCGGTTGCGGTGAGAAGACGGGGACGTTGCCGTTGATGATGAGGTTGGGACCGCCGGGATAGGTCGGGACGGGAGTGGAAGGGGCGAAGGAAGAATAATTGACCGGGAGATTATTGAGCCCGTGTTGGTTGAAGAGGTTGGATGTTTGGAAGATGTCGAAGGCGATGATGCCGCCGCCCTGGTTGTCCTTGATCCGGTTTTGGTCGGCCGGATTCCGTTGTTGGGGATCTTCACCGATCTGGCCGTTGTTGACTCGGTTGAGGAGGATGGCGGCGCGGAAATTGCCGGTGATGTCGTTGCCGACAATGACCGGGTTGTCGACGTCCACGAGGTGGATTCCCTCTCCATGGTTTCCGGAGATGGTGTTGCCGGTGAGATTGAATACGCGCACCCGGGGACCACTTTCGGCGCTGGATGGAAATACCACGATCCCACCATCGCGACCGGCGTTGGAGCCATTCCCGCTGATGGTGGAATTCTTGATGGTGATTTCTGGTGGGGTACCGAACACACCGCCGGAGTTGCGAAAGATTCCGGGGCCGGAATTGTCCAAGATCTCGGAGTTCTCGAGGTGGACCACGGGGGTGAACCCGAAGGAAGACGGGGAATTGCCGGTGTGAAGGATTCCGGGGCCGTTGTTGGCGGCGACGATGGCGTCGCGGAGGGTCACGCTGCCGCCGTTGGAAAAGAACCCGCCGCCTTGATTGGGGGTGGAGTCCTCGCCGTTCGGGGCGGTGCCAATGAAGGAATTCTCGATGATGACGGTGGAGGGTTGGATGCCCGGGCCGGGGTCGGAAACGATCCCGCTGGGCAGGGTGGAGTTCGGGGTGCCGTTGTTGCCGATCACGCAGTCCGTGACGGTGAGGTCCGTGCCGTCGAATTGGATTCCGAGACCAGCATTGCCCGCCCCCACCACGCCCGCGGGTTGGGCATTGCGGCGGTCGGGAAGGGAGCCATCGCCATCCGTTGAACCCGTGGTGCCGATGAAGGCGGATTCGACCCGGAGACTGCTTCCCGGACGACCGAAGATGCCGGCGCGGGAGAATCGGGTGATGCCGATGCCGCGAAGGATGACATCGGGAGCGGCGACGATGAGGCCGTCGGCGTCGTCTCCAGCAAGGGCGCCATCGAGATGAATGGGGAGGGTATGGCGAAGGGAACGGACACCGGTGTCGAGGAGGCTGCCGGGTTGGGAGGTGCCGTTGATGACGAGGGGGCGGGTGATGACGGGCAGGGGTTTGGTGGGGCGGATGAGTCGGAGACCGGAGCCGGGGATGTTGAAGGTGATGCTGTTGGGGCCGGTGCTGAAGGCGGCATTGGCATCGGCGATGGCCTTGCGAAGCGAGCCGGCGCCGTCGTCACCGGTATGGGTCACGACGAAGGTCTGGGGTGGGAGTTCGGTGGTGACCGTGCGACACGGACTGAACTCGGAGGTGTTGCCGTCGGGATCGGTGGCGGTGGCGGTGACCACGCCGGCGCCCAGGGTGATCGGGAGGGTGAAGTCAAAGCTGACGAGGCCATTGGCGTCGGTGATGACCGGAGTTGAGCCGAGATGGACGGCGCCCTGACCGTTGCCGGTGATGTCACAGGCGGGGGACAGGTAGAAGTCCAGCGTGTAGGAACGGTTCGGGGTGGAGTCGAGGGTGCCTGCCAGGCGTGCGCCGCCGGGTACAAAGGCGGCGGTGGCGAGCAGGGGGAAATTTTGGACACCGTTCGGGCCGACATCGGCATCGCCCGAATCATTGGGAGTGACACGGAACCCGCCGAGATCGATGCCGAGACTGCCGTTGTCGAAGATCTGGTTGCCGCGAATGACGGTTCCCGAGCCACCGGTGAGGCGGACACCGGCGCCGGAATTGAAGGCGATGCGATTGGCTTCGCCGGGTTGGGTTCCACCGACGCGTGTCTTGATGCCGCCGAGGATGGAGATGCCGTTGGCGTTGGGGGCGGGTGAGATGCCATCGGCGGCGAGACCGA
This sequence comes from uncultured Akkermansia sp., assembly GCA_964509045.1. Taxonomy (GTDB): domain Bacteria; phylum Verrucomicrobiota; class Verrucomicrobiia; order Limisphaerales; family UBA9464; genus UBA6176. The sequence continues at coordinate 540 of CAZDYB010000233.1, read as the reverse complement.
TGAAGTTGCCGAGGAACTGGTTGCCTTCGGGGGCTTCGCCGGTGAGTTGGATCCCGGCGCCCTGGGAGTTCCCGGAGATCCGGTTGCGGTCGGCGGGGCTGATGCCGCCGATGACATTGGCGTGGCTGTTGAGGATCGCGATGCCATGGGCGTTGCCGGTGATGAGGCAGCCGAGGACGGTGATTCCGCCGGGGGCAACGAGTTCGAGTCCGGCGACCGGGTTGTCGGCGAGGATGAGGCCACGGACGACGGATCCGGGAGCCGAGAGACGGAGAAGGGGACCGTCGAACCCGATCTGGGAACCGTCGAGGCGGATCAGGCGGAGGGCGTTGTCGGAATCGGCGCTGGTATTCGGGGTGGCACCGGGTTGGGAGAAGCCGTCGAGGGCGACGGGTTCGCCGGGAACGGGCAGGGGCGATTCGGGAGTCAGGGTGTGCGGACCGGCGCCGGGGATGTTGAAGGTGATGTGGTGGGGTAGACCGGTGAGGACGGCGCCGGCGTCGAGGAGGGCCTGGCGGAGGGAACCGGGTCCGGAATCGG
>CAZDYB010000232.1:0-7049 GCA_964509045.1 uncultured Akkermansia sp. | reverse complement strand
GGCACTTTGGGGACAAGGTCTGAAGTACCGGGACTCCCCGGATTCCGTGGGAGCGCCTCATGCATAGGCGCTGGGTCCGCCTTGGCACCGCACACGAAACCGATCCGTCGATTCAGCGACGGCTGTGACATCGTCAACAGCGGTGTGGGAGATCTGTCGTCGAACCCCATACACATGGAAGGATTCGGCCATGCCCAAAGCCGGCGTTGAAGTGATCCTCGATACCGGCCCGCGTCACCCCTTCTCGATGCACGCGTAGGCGTTGTGGTTGTGGATGCTCTCGTAGTTTTCAGCCTCCACCTTGTACCACTCCACATCCTCGCGGGCATTCAGGCGCAGGGCCACATTGCGCACCAGGTCCTCCACGAAAACCGGGTTCTCATACGCCCGTTCCGTCACCGCCTTCTCGTCTTCCCGCTTCAACAGCGAATACATCTCACTGCTGCCGGACGCTTCCACCAAGGCGATGACTTCCTCGATCCACACGATGGATCGCGAACGGAGCTGGACGGTCACCACGCCGCGTTGATTGTGCGCTCCGTACCGGGAGATGGCCTTGGAACACGGGCACAACGTCGTGACCGTTGCCTGGACCGTCAGCACGAAATCCAGCTCACGACCGGTCATCGTGGCATCGAACCGGACATTGTAATCGAGCACGCCCTCCTTGCCCGACACCGGCGCCTTCTTCACGAGGAAGAACGGGAACTCCATCTCAAGGTGCGCGCTTTGGGCATTCAACCGCTGCTGCATCGCTCGCAGCATGTCCGGAATGTTCGCCACATGAACCACGCTGCCATGGGAGTTCAACACCTCCACAAACCGGCTCATGTGGGTTCCCTTGAACTCCTTCGGCAGATCCACGAACAGACCGACCGTCGCCACCGTGTTCTGCAGGTCATGGGACTTGTCCCGCACCTGCAACGGAATCTTCAATCCGCGCACACCCACCTTGTCGATGCGCAACCCGCGCAGATCCGGTTCGTTTTGCTTGTCCGAAAGGGGCTTCACAGGAGTTTTCAACTGGGGAACGGCAGCCGGCGCGGGAACTTCGTCTCTCAGCAGGACGCCCAACTCCGCGCCCTCGCTGACCTCGGTCAGATTCGACATGGCTGATCGTACCACGGACCCCACCGACGGCAAAAAACAGTTTCCCCCAACTTCCCGCGCCGTCATCACCGGGTTCTGCTGATCCCACCCAAAAAATTGGCGGCGGGCGCCGGGGTGACACACGAATTCACACCGCCGGCGCCCGCCGCGCTGTCCGCTCCACTCGAAGCGAACACCCAGAGTCTACCACCAGACCCACCCTCCGACCAGTGATGTTCCGTGACGATTCCCCCGGATCCAATGTCGCCGTGACGTCACCGGCGCAGGTCCAGGGTCAGGGGAAACTCCGCGTTGGGTTCAGGGGCCGGGATGGACATCCGACCCGGCGTGTGTCCATGCGCGAAGAAGCGGGACAACCGTCGACTCTCCGCCTCGTAGGAGTTCACTGGAAACGCCTCGTAACTCAAACCGCCGGGATGGGCGACATGGTAGGTACACCCGCCCAGACTGCGCTGGTTCCACGTATCCAACAGATCCAACACCAATGGTCCATGCACTCCGATGGTCGGATGCAGGCATGAGAACGGTTGCCAGGCCCGATACCGGATCCCGGCCACGAACTCGCCCTTCACCCCCGTCGGATGCAGCGGCACACGCCGGCCGTGACAGGTCAGCAGATGACGTCCGTCCACCATCCCCGACACCTTCACCTGCAGACGTTCCAGCGAACTGTCCACATACCGCGCTGTGCCGGTGCTCGCCCCTTCCTCACCCATCACATGCCACGGCTCCAATGCCGTCCGCAGTTCCACCTTCACCCCGCGTTGAACGAACTCCCCGATGTACGGGAACCGGAATTCCCAGTGCGGCGCAAACCACTCCGCCTCCATCGCGTACCCATGCTCCTGCATGTCCTCGATCACATCGCTGAAATCGTCCCACACGAAATGCGGCAACAGGAACCGGTCGTGCAACGACGTGTCCCATCGGACCAGGTGATGCTCATACGGCTGCTTCCAGAACCGCGCGATCATCGACCTCAACAACGCATGCTGGGCCAGGCTCATGCGCGCGTGCGGCGGCATCTCGAACGATCTCAGTTCAACCAGGCCCAATCGCCCGCTCGACGAATCCGGCGAATACAGCTTGTCGATGCTGAACTCGGACCGGTGGGTGTTGCCGGTGATGTCCACCAGCAGGTTCCGAAACAATCGATCCACCAACCACGGCGCCACCGCGCCCCCGGGCGGCACCTGGCGGAAGGCGATCTCCAGTTCATACAACGAATCGTTCCGGGCCTCATCCACACGCGGATGCTGGCTGGTCGGCCCGATGAACAGGCCGCTGAAGAGGTAGCTCAGCGAAGGATGATTGTGCCAATAGGCCAGCAGGCTCCGCAACAGGTCCGGCCGGCGCAGCACCGGTGAATCCGCCGGGGTCGCTCCGCCCATCAGGATGTGGTTCCCCCCACCGGTCCCGGTGTGGCGACCATCCAGCATGAACTTCTCCGTCCCCAACCGGCATTGCCGCGCCTCTTCGTAAACCGTCGTGGTGTTGTGGACCAATTCACCCCACGAATGCGACGGATGCAGGTTCACCTCGATCACCCCGGGATCCGGCGTGACCTTCAAGACGTTCAATCGCGGATCAAACGGCGGTTCCGTCCCCTCCACGATGATCGGCAATCCCAATTCCCGCGCCGTCTGTTCGAGAGTCGATACCAGCTCGAGGTAGTCTTCCAACTCTTCCACCGGCGGCATGAACACGTGCAACCGGCCCTCACGCGGCTCGAAACACAGCGCCGTCCGCACAATCCATGATGCCGATTCCTGCGATCCCGGCACCCGGTCCGGCGTCGTGCCCGCCAAACGTCCCACCGCCCGGGTTCCCAACAACCCTGCGCCTGGCACCGACTCACCCGCACGCAGCATCCGCACCGGCACCCGCCCCATCGGCGGCAAGGGCGCCCGCGGCTGCATCGGGTCCCCCTGATGCACATACGGATAGTCCCCCTCCGAGACCCACGGTTGCGAATCCAGCGGCAGCCGCAGGCCCATCGGTGAATCCCCCGGGATCAACCACAGCGTTCCCTCCCGCAGGAACCACGGACCACTCTGCCACCCATCCGCAGCCCGCCGCAGTGGCAATGCATATCCCACCACCTTCTCCAACCCCTGCGAAAACAACCGTGTCATCCGCGCCCGCTCCTGCGCATCCGCCAGATTGCTCTTCAACGGATCCACGTTCACCGGCAGGCGACGCTCCTTCCACAGGTAGTAATAAACATCCTCATGCGCCGGCATCAGCCAGCGCACCCCCACCCCGCAGTTCTCCGCAAACTTCTTCGCAAACCGCTCCGCCTCCGCCGCTCCATGCCCAAGATCCTGCCGCTCGTCCGCAATCAATGCGTCGTCCGTCCAGATCGGTTCCCCATCCTTGCGCCAGTAACATCCCAACGCCCATCGCGGCAACGCCTCGCCCGGATACCACTTGCCCTGCCCGTAGAACAACAATCCACCCGGCGCGAACTTCGCCCGCAACCGCTTGATCAGATCCCCGGAAATCAACCGCTTCGTCGGCCCCACCGCCGCCGTGTTCCACTCCGCTCCATCCATGTCGTCCACCGACACAAACGTCGGCTCCCCTCCCATCGTCAGTCGCACATCTCCCGCCACCAACTCCTCGTCCACCTGGTGCCCCAACACCTCGATCCGCTCCCATTGCTCGTCCGTATAGGGCTTCGTCACCCGCGGCGATTCCACGATCCGCGTCACCCGCATCTCGTGCTTCAATTCCGACTCGCACTTGTCCACCGCCCCACTCACCGGAGCCGCACTCGCCGGCTCCGGCGTGCACGACAACGGGATGTGCCCCTCACCCGCCATCAATCCCGACGTCGGATCCAATCCAATCCAACCCGCCCCCGGCAGATACACCTCGCACCAGGCATGAAGATCCGTGAAATCCAATGCAGCACCCGCCGGCCCGTCCAGCGGCTTCACGTCCGGCTTCAACTGGATCAGGTATCCAGAGACAAATCGTGACGCGAATCCCAGTGCCCGAAACAGCTGTACCAGCAGCCAACCCGAATCCCGGCACGAACCGCACTTCAAGGTCAGCGTTTCTTCCGGCGTCTGCACCCCCGGCTCCAGCCGGATCAGGTACTTCACCTCGTCATGCACCGCCCGGTTCACCGCCACCAGGAAGTCGATCATCCGCATCTTCTTCCCACGCCACTGGTCGATCAATGCCAGCAGCCGCGGACCCGCACCCGGCCAGGCCAGAAAGGGCGAAAGATCCTTCCGCAACGGCGCCTCATAACTGAACGGGAAATCCGAGGCGCTCTCCTCCAGAAAGAAGTCGAACGGGTTGTACACCGCCATCTCCGCCACCAGGTCCACCTCCACCAACAACTCCTTCGCCTTCCCAGGAAACACCACCCGCGCCAGGTAATTCGAAAACGGATCCTGCTGCCAGTTGATGAAATGTTCCTCCGGACGGACCTTCAGACTGTATGCCAGGATCGGCGTCCGACTGTGCGGCGCCGGCCGCAATCGGACGATGTGCGGGGAGTGTCCGACCAACCGGTCGTAGGTGTAATGGGTCCGATGATGGAGAGCGACGTGGATGGCCATGTTGATGCGCGTGCCGAAGACGGCGTACGATCCTCCCACGGAAGCACCGGGAATGCCACAACGCGTCCACCCGCCTGCGGAACGTCACCAAACCCCACCATTGGCCCGTTGCATCCAACCCTCCTCCAGGGCTGAACAAAAAGAGCCAACCCCCTTCCTCCCCCCGGAGCGGCGACGTTCGGTCGCCGTCACCCTGACCGAAGCGGCGACGTTCGGTCGCCGGTGGCGGGTGGTTCGGAGAATCAGCCGTTGGACCAATCAAACGGCCTCCACCCGCCCCACTCCGCCATTTCCCCGGTTCATCCCCCCGCAAATGCAGGGATGATGCTCACCTCGTCCCCGGGGCGGAGCTCGGTCTCCTGATCCCTCAGGAACCGGATGTCCTCATCATTCACGAACATCAACACCGAACCCCGGATCTCTCCGCGCTCGTTGCAGATTCGTTCATGAACCCCGTTGTAACGCTCCCGCAACTGTTGCATCGCCTCAGCAACCGTTCCGGGCCGGACCCGGACCGTCGCTTCGCCCCCGCACAATCCCCGCAGGGTGGGTGGAATGGATAACCGCACGCTCATGACGCCCTCCATCAATCAACCCGCAACCCTAAGCGGAGACCGTCGGAAGATCCGTTGCCAACACGGCCTCGAACTCCCGCAGGCTGGGTCGGATCTCCCGGGTCTCACCCACGTGCCCGACCACCGCATCCAACGTCTTCAATCCATTGCCCGTGATGCACAGCACGGCGCTGGAATCCGCCGGAATCCTGCCCTGGGCGATCAACTTGCGCGCCACACCCACCGTCACTCCGCCGGCCGTCTCGGCAAAGATCCCCTCGCACTCGGCCAACATCCGGATTCCCTCCCGGATCTCGTCGTCGGTCACATCCTCACCATGCCCGCCGGTCTCCTTCATCACCTTCAACGCATAGAAGCCGTCGGCCGGCGTCCCGATCGCCAGGGACTTGGCAATGGTGTTCGACTTCTGCGGCTTGAAGAAATCCAGTCCGGCCTTCTTGGCCATGGTGATGGGATTGCATCCCGTCGCCTGGGCACCATGGATCTTCCACGGCGTGTTGGGGACGATCCCCAGCTTGGAAAACTCCTGGTAGCTCTTGTGGATCTTGGTGAGGAGCGAACCCGAGGCCATGCACACCACCGTATGCTCGGGGATCCGCCATCCCATCTGTTCCTGGATCTCAAAGCCCATGCTCTTCGATCCCTCCGCGTAGTACGGGCGCATGTTCACGTTCACAAACGCCCACGGATATTTCCCCGCGATCTCGGCGCACAGACGGTTCACCTCGTCGTAATGGCCCCGGATCCCGATCACCCGCGCTCCGTAGACCAGCGAGTTCACCACCTTGCCCTGCTCCAGGTCCGAGGGAATGAACACGTAGGCCTCAAGCCCCGCCGCAGCCGCATTCGCCGCCACCGAGTTGGCCAGGTTGCCCGTCGACGCGCATGCCACCGTCTTGAATCCCAACTCCACCGACCGGCTCAGGGCCACGCTCACCACCCGGTCCTTGAACGACAATGTCGGGTAGTTCACCGCGTCGTTCTTCACCCACAACTCCCGGATCCCCAATCGCCGCGCCAACCGATCCGCCTTGATCAACGGCGTGTATCCCACCTCGCGGCCCACCGTCGGCTCTCCCGCCACCGGCAACAACTCGCGATAACGCCACATCGAGCGCGGACGAGAAACAATCGTCTCGCGGTTCAACACCCCGCAGATGCGTTCGTAGTCGTAGGCAACTTCCAGCGGACCGAAGTCGAATTCGCAGACATGGGTGGCGGCGAGGGGATATTCGCGCCCGCACTCCCGGCACTTCAGTGCCTTCATGAAACCCTGGTGGCTCTGGCTCATACTCGTGTTCTCACGCACCGGTCACCAGAGACACTCACCCGGATCCAGGCCCGGAGCCGAAACACAACGACCCCGCCTTGCGAAGCAAGAAGGGGTCGAAACCATTCGTCCAGCGCCCCTCATCTTCGCCCCCTGCACCCGCAGGAGTCCTGGATTTGGCACCTGGCCGCGGGCACGCATGCTCCGCCGGTTGCCGTGGTTTCATCGGGCCAGTCCCTCCACCACTCTGGATGAGTGCCCCGTTCCCGGAGCGCCTCTTCTTTGCGACAGATCCCCTCCCGGTGTCAAAGGGGATTTTCCACCGCTGAATCCCGCGGGGGCCCAGCTCCACCCCATCCCGACAAACCCGGCGCAGTCCACTGCAAACCCGGTTGATGGCCCATCGAAATCCTGAGCTCCAGTCCAACCTTGAGTCCGCCTGGCCCGACCTGTCCGGAATGGGGCATTGCCCACGAACCACACGAAAGGACACGAAACCAGACGGAACAACTTGGCGGA
>CAZDYB010000231.1:5468-7078 GCA_964509045.1 uncultured Akkermansia sp. | reverse complement strand
GCTCCGTCCTGCTCCAACTGTCCGCGCGTGACCCCGATCTGGTTGTGCAGCTTCAATTCGCGCCACACGGCTTCCCCCGTGATCTCGCCCCGGAGCAACGCCCGATACCGCGCCAGGGTCCGTTCCACCTCGGACGCAGGTTCATCCACGAACTCCACCCGGAAATGCCGCGCTCCCAACGCCAGCAACCGGCCCACCGCCTCCGCCCCGGTCTGCGCACGGGCATTGAACACCGTGTTGCGACACCCGGCATCCGCCTTCAATGGATGCTCCATCCCCACCCGGTCCCGCAACCGCACCTCGTGCCGGTCACAAGGCCGGCCGCAATTGGTGTAGTCCGTGCCCTTCGAAAAGAACGCGCAGAACACGCAGTGCTCCATGTGGAACAACGGCATGTGCTGATGGATCGTCACTTCAAACCAACCCGGCGGCGCTCCCCGCAGCAATCCCTCCAACTGCGCCACGTTCAAATCGTACGACGCCGTCACCCGCTCCAACCCTGCCCCCTCCACATACCGCTCCGCCGTCAACGGATTCGCCACGTTCAACGAAAAATCCCCGCGCATCCGGCTCCCACGGAAACTCCGCAGGTGTTCGTGATTCCTGATCAGGTAACCGTCGGGATCCGAGGAACGCACGATCTTCAGGATCCATTCCTCGCCAGGCTTGAAGATCCGCGGCGGCGCCACCCAAACCGTCGGGGATGGCACCCGGCATCCGCACGATTCCCGTACCATCCGCACCCCGTCGCGAAACCGCTTCGGATCATCGAAATCCAGGTACAAGGTCTGGCATCCGCAACGCAGGGCCGCCTCCAACTGCGGCAAGGTCCGAACCAGGGCGATGATCTCCGGCGCCGACTCCAACGGCCGGGCGACCTGCCCGACTCCGCCTGCCCCGACCAGGTAGGGCTCAACTTCCACCGGTGGATTCAATGTCCAGCGACGCGGCGCAGCGAGGGCGGCGTCCAGTGCCGAAGTCATTTCGCGCCGAACCCGGTTGAGTTCGCTCACCGGCAGGATCACGTCGCCTTCCAACCGATTCGCGAAGGCGCCGATGTGGAAGGCGGTGCCTCCCAACCGACCCAGCTGTTCCTGCAACCGTTCCGTCGACAACGGCTGACGTTCCGCCGGTTGAAGTGGGATCGTCGATTCCACCCGGATCACCGGCCCGTCCGGATGCCGCGCCAACAGGCTCAGCGGTGTTCCCGCGTGCCCATGCACTTCCAGCGTGATCGGTCGGGTGTGACGCGGTTGCCCCGGTTCAAAGGTCTTGCGCAGGTCGCGGTCCAACGCCGGATCATTCGTCTTCCACAGCCGATGCCCCGGCTGGATGCGCGGCCAGTCGATGTTGCCGTGCCCGAACTCGAGGGCGAGCTGGCCGCGCGGTCGCGGATGCACCGCAAAGACCCGTCCCCCTTCCTCCTCCAGATCCGGGCGGCCCCCGTCAAACACCACGCCATCACCAGCCCGGACTTCAGCCGTGGGTTGAAGGATCAGGACATCGCGTTCCACCCGCACCACCTCACCCAGATACACCCCGCGCTTCTTCCCGAATCGCGCATGGGCCAATTCCTGGTTGTTGTTCCCACGGAACCATCCCGTGTACAG
>CAZDYB010000231.1:2673-5368 GCA_964509045.1 uncultured Akkermansia sp. | reverse complement strand
TCCTGCGGCGACAACAGGTAACGTCGGTCGCCCAGTTCGACCGGTTGGCCGTCCGAGATGAGTTCATACGGCAGGCGACATGCCTGGGCACATTCACCGCGATTGGCACTGCGTCCGCCAAGCGACTCGCTGGTGAGGCATTGTCCCGAGTACGCCACGCACAGCGCGCCATGAACGAAAACCTCCAACGGCAACGGCCCCACCCCCGGCTTCGCCACGTCCGTCCCACCCCCGAAACCCTGCGCCTTCTGGATCGCTTCAATGTCCCGGATCGAGTTCTCCCGGGCCATCACCACCAGGTTGCATCCAATGTCCCGCGCAAACTCCACCCCGGCTTCACTCGTCACCGTCATCTGCGTGGAACCATGGATGGGAAAGTCCGGCGACAATCGACGGATCAACCCGCAGATCCCCACATCCTGCACAATCGCGGCATCCACCCCCGCCGCGATGATCGCCCGGAGATACTGGGTGGCATCCTGCAACTCCTCGGTGAAGACCAACGTGTTGAACGTCACGTAGCCCCGCACCCCGCGCCGGTGCAGGAACTGCATCAGCTCCGGCAAATCCGCTTCGGTGAAGTTGTGGGCCCGCATCCGGGCATTGAACCGGTCCAACCCGAAGTAAATCGCGTCCGCTCCGTTCTCCACCGCCGCACGCGCGCATTCCCAATCGCCCGCCGGCGCCAGCAGTTCGGGGAGTCGCACCGTGGATTCAAGCGTTGGACCGTTCATCAGGCAAAAAAGTAGAGGCAGTGCATCTTGGCAGAATCCCGGCGACGTGATCCCACGCCCAACTCCCGATCCAGCCAACAAGCCGGATCCCATCGGATGCTCACCGCCCAGACGCTCTCCACGACCCGATACTGAAGCGGTGTGGCACGGAAGTCCAAGGGACGCTCAAGGGGAACCGTGGACGGGCAAACATGGATCCCATCGGGAACAGACTTCGAGTCCGGTAGAACATTGACCGGTCGGCTGTGGAGCCATATCACGACAACTGGTGAAGACGACCATCGACCTGCCCGAGGTCCTGCTCACCCAGGCCAAGGTCTATGCCGCCCGCCACCAGACCACCGTCACGGAACTGGTCCAGATAGGCCTTACCCGGGTTTTGACTGCCCAAGGGACCCCTGCCAACCCAAAGTCCGATCTCGTTCGCCTGCGCAAGGGACTTCGTCTGGGTGGCCAACCCCTGACCCGCGATCAGGCTCATGAGCGCCACGAGGTTCCTTGACACCAGAGATCCGACCAATCGCCACTTTCACATCGCGCATGCATGAAGTTGATTTCATGCCCGAATGACCGGGAGGGATCTGCTTGGGTCAGGGAATCGCCCTCCAACTTTTCCGGTCCGAATGGACCACGACAAACCCACTGCCAGCCAAGCCACGGCGAACGCGAAGCGTCCTGGACTGCGGTCGTCCTCTACCGCCTTGAACCCCGCCGGGACAGGCACGGCGCAGGATCGCGTTGAGCGTGTGGGTAAACCGTCGATCCAAGGCGCCCGAGGACGGGCGCACTCCATGACCTTGAGGATTCCTTGGCCGCAAAACCGGTCCACCACCGATTGCCAACCCATCACGGGCGATCCAATCCCGACCGGGAACCTTGACCTCTTCTCCATCCCCGACCCTCAATTCGCCGGAGCACTTCATGCAGACGCGCTGCCACTTTCATCGACTGAGCAGATGAAGTGAGGCACGAAACGGACTACGGTCCTCCCAGGATCCAATGCCTAAAAATCCGGCGTGAATACCGGGTGGCATCAGGGGTCCGCGAAGCGGATTGCGTATGGAAATGGTGAAGCGCGAGATCGGGAGCTGGATGGCAGGCCTGTCCCTGGGACTGGCCAGCCTCTGTTTGCAGGCCAATGAGTTCGATCAGGTGGCCCTGCCCTTCCTCGAAAAACATTGCTACGAATGCCACGGCGGCGCCAAGACCAAGGCCGACCTCGATCTCAAGGCCATCCGCTCCGACGCCGCCATCCTCCCAGAGATCAAGCTGTGGCGGAACGTCCTCCAGCAGATCAACACCGGGGAAATGCCCCCGAAAAAGCATCCCGCCCAGCCCACACCCCAGGACATCACCACCTTCAATGAGGCCATCGAAGCCTCCATCGCCCGCGCCGAAGCCAGACTCCCCCTCGACCCCGGCCGGGTCACCGCCCGTCGCCTCAACCGCACCGAATACAACAACACCGTCCGGGACCTCCTCAACGTCGACTACAACCCGGCCGAGAATTTCCCCGCCGACGACATCGGCCACGGCTTCGACAACATCGGCGACGTCCTCAGCGTCTCCCCGATGCATCTGGAGAGATACCTGGACGCCGCGGAAGGCATCGCCGCCCGCGCCGTGGTGATCGATCCTCCCAAGCCCCCCTCCCGGACCACCTCGTCCAACTTCCTCGAACCCCGCGGGTATGGCTCCGAAAGCTCCTTCAGGCCCGTCACCAACTCGATCTCGGAACTCTTCGTCCGGCATGAGCTCAAGGAAACCGGCCGTTACACCTTCCGGGTCCGTGCTTCGGCTTCGAACTCCCCCTCGGCCGACCCGGCCCGGATGCAGTTGCGGGTCGGTGACCGCGACCTGCTTACCGTGGCGGTCACCAACGCCGCCAAAAAATGGCAGACGTTCGAAGTCGAATTGGACCTGCCCCAGGGCGAACACCGGTTCGCCGCCAAATGGCTCAA
>CAZDYB010000231.1:0-2573 GCA_964509045.1 uncultured Akkermansia sp. | reverse complement strand
GGCCGGGCTCAGGCAATTCGTCGAGATCGCCCTGGTCTCACCCAAATTCCTGTTCCGGGTCGAACTCGACAACCGCCCCACCGCCGCTGAACCCCAGGCCCTCGATGAATTCCAGCTGGCGTCACGCCTCAGCTATTTCCTGTGGAGCTCCCTGCCCGACGACGAACTTCTCGGGCTCGCCGCCCAGGGCCGACTCTCGGCCGAGATGGAGCAGCAGGTGCGTCGGATGCTGAAGGATCCGCGCTCGGCCGAGATGGTGCGGAACTTCGGCATGCAATGGTTGCAATTGCAGCGTCTGTCGACGTTCCAGCCCGATGCCAGGCTGTTCCCCGACTTCGATGACGGACTCCGCAAGGCGATGCTCCGGGAGACCGAACTGTTCCTCACCGAAATCTTTCAGGAAGACCGCTCGATCCTCGAGTTGATCGATGCCGATTTCACTTACCTCAACCGCCCCCTGGCCCGGCACTACGGCCTGGATGACGACGTCTTCCGCAATCGCGGCGAACAGGGCGGACGTCGCGGAGGAGGCCGCGGAGGGGGAGCTGAGTTCTTCCGGGTCCAGTTGCCCGACCGCAACCGCGGCGGTCTCCTCACCCAGGCCAGCATCCTCACCGCCACTTCCAATCCCACCCGCACCTCCCCGGTGAAACGCGGCAAATGGGTGCTCGAACAGATCCTGGGCACCCCTCCGCCGCCCCCTCCTCCCGATGTGCCGGAACTGGATGATCAGCATCAGCTCTCGGGAACCCTCCGCGAGCGCATGGAACAGCATCGGGCCAACCCTGCCTGCGCCAGTTGCCATCAACAGATGGATGCCCTCGGGTTCGCCTTCGAGAACTTCGATGCCACCGGCCGGTTCCGGGACAAGGACAACAACGAAACCATTGATCCCTCCGGTACCCTTCCCGATGGCCGGAGCTTCGCCGGGGCTGGTGAACTCAAGACCATCCTCAGCGACCGCAAGGAACTGGTCGCCCGCAATCTCACCGAAAAACTCATGACCTATGCCCTCGGGCGCGGCCTCGAATTCTACGATGAGCGGGCCGTGCGAAAGGCATTGGCTGGGATCGCCAGTGAGGAGTACCGTTTTTCGTCAGTCGTGATCGCGATTGTGAAGAGCGATCCGTTCCGGCTGAGACGCGGGATGGGCGTCGTTGAAGGCGGCAAGACCGGGACTTGAAACGGGCACCGATGCCAGCAGCGCAGCAAGACAACAGAAACCGTCGATTTGAAGGATTGAAAATGAGCCAGACCCATAAACTCTCACGTCGGACCCTGCTGCGCGGCATGGGCACCGTCCTTGCCCTCCCGTGGCTCGAAGCCATGGGCCCCCTCTCCTGCTGGGCCGGCAACACCACCGTCTCCCAGGCCGCCCCCAACCGCATGGCGTTCCTCTATGTCCCCAACGGCATCAACATGGAGGACTGGCGCCCCGGTGAAGCCGGCAGCCTTCCCACCGACCTCCCCGCCATCCTGCGCCCCCTCGCCGGACTGCAATCGGACTTCTCCATCCTGACCGGCCTGACCGCCGACAAGGCCCGCGCCAACGGCGACGGCGGTGGCGACCATGCCCGCGCCCTCGCCGCCTTCCTCACCGGAGCCCAACCCCGCAAGACCGACGGCACCGACATCCGCGCCGGCATCTCCGTCGACCAGGTCGCCGCCCAACGTCTCGGCGACAAGACCCGCCTTTCCTCCCTCGAGATCGGCACCGAAGCCGGTTCGATGGCCGGCAATTGCGATTCCGGCTACAGCTGCGTGTATTCCTCCACCATGTCCTGGCGTTCGGCCACGCAGCCCGTGCCCAAGGAAGTGAACCCCAAACTCGTTTTTGAACGGATGTTCGGTTCCGGTTCCAAAGACGAACGCATGCGCCGCGATTCCCGTCGCCGCAGTGTCCTCGACTTCGTGAAGGACGACTTCTCCGATCTCAACGGTCGTCTCGGTCGCAATGATCAACGGAAGCTGGACGAGTACTTCTCCGCCGTGCGCGACCTCGAGATGCGGATCCAACGCGCCGCCACACTGCCCGATCCCACCATCCCCGAAGGCGTCACCGCCCCCGACGGCATCCCGGGCAAGTACGAGGAACACATCCGCCTGATGATGGATCTCATGGTCCTGGCCTTCCAGACCGACAGCACCCGGGTCTCGACCTTTGTGATGGCCAATGAAGGCAGCAACAAGCCCTACCCCTTCATCGGCGTCTCCGAGGGTCACCACGACCTCTCCCATCACGCCAACAACGCCGAGAAAAAGGCGAAGATCGCGAAGATCAACGAGTTCCATACCACCCAACTCGCCTATCTCCTGGCCCGCATGAAGGAGGTCAAGGAAGGCGACGGAACCCTGCTCGACCACACCATGCTGGTCTACGGCAGCGGCAACTCCGACGGCAATCGTCACAACCACGACGACCTGCCCATCCTCCTCGCTGGTCGCGGCTGCGGCACCATCCAACCCGGACGTCACGTCGTGTACCCGAAGGAAACGCCGCTCACCAACCTCTGGCTCTCCATGCTCAACCGCATGGACGTCCAGATGCATCAACTCGGCGACAGCACCGGCGA
>CAZDYB010000230.1:0-7093 GCA_964509045.1 uncultured Akkermansia sp. | reverse complement strand
TTCCTCCCCTTTCCACCCAACTTTTTGGCGCGCCAGCCCCGGACCTCGCCGGTATCCTTCATCCATGGGTTCTCGCTCCCGATTCCGGTCCGTCCTCGGCCCGATGCTGGTCCTCGGCATCATGGCCGGCATCGGCGTCATTGCCTTCCTCTCCTGGTGGACGAACCGTTCCAGCGAGGATTCCGACGCCCGGTTCGGCGGCCTCATGGGATCCGGTCGGACCTATCTCGAGAAAGGCGATGCCGCCCGGGCCGCCGAGATCTTCCAACAGGCCCGGGCCATGAATCCGGCCAATCCCGACGTCCATCTCAACCTCGCCAACGCCTACCTCATCGCCAATCAACCCAGCCAGGCCGCCATCCACGCCGGCGAAGTCGTCCATCTCGAACCCAACACCGCCGCCGGCCATTACCTCCTCGGCTGCGCCCTGCTTCGCCAAAACCAATACTCCAACGCCGTCCAATCCCTCCAGATCGCCAAGGACATCGATCGCACCGTCAACGCCGTCAGCTTCCAACTCGGTCTCGCCTATGCCGGCTGGGGACGTTTCCAGGACGCCGCCGAACAGTTCTCCGAAGTCACCCAGTTCGAGACCAACCATCCCTCGGCCCACTATCAACTGGCCCAGATGCTCCTCCGCCTCGGCCAACGCGAACCCGCCGCCCTCTCCCTCGCCACCCATCAACAAGTCACCGCCGGCCGCTCCATCGCCGCCGACAATCCCTCCACCTACGAACGTTGCATCCACACCCAACCCCGCACCCCGCCCACCCTCGAACAACCCGACTCCACCGGCATCCCCGTCCGCTTCACCGACCAGACCACCGCCGCCTTCGGCAGTCTCGCCAACGACTTCCACGGCCCCATCGCCACCGTCGATGTCAACCGCCGCGCCTGGAACGATCTCCTCGTCCTCAACACCAATGGCATCCGGCTCCTCTGGAATTCCAATGGCGTCTTCTCCACCCGCGCCGAACCCATCGCCCTCCCCGCCGTCGGCACCCCGCGCAACCTGACCGTTGGCGACATCAACAATGACCGGCACGAGGACGTCATCATCACCGGCGACTCCGGTTCCGCCGTCATCCGTTTCGCCACCAACGGCACCATGACCGATGCCTCCCGCATCTCGAATCTCTCCCCGGTCGCCGGTCCCGCCGCCGCCCTCATGGACTTCGATTTCACCGGCAAACTCGGGCTTGCCGCGGTCACCTCCGCCGGTGGTCTCCGACTCTTCCGCGGGTTCGGCAACCTCGCCTTCCGCGATGTCTCCGCCACCTCCGGCATCCCCGCCAACCCCGGCCGGATCCTCAGCCTCACCCTCGACGACTGGAACAACGACGATCTCCCGGACCTGTTGCTCACCCGCGACAACCAGCCGCCCCTCGTCCTGTTCAATCAACGCGGTGGTTCGCTCTCCTCCTCCAATCAACCCAACGACTGGCCCGTGTCCCGCGCCCTCGCCACCGGCGATCTCAACAACGATCTCCGAAATGACGTCGCCCTCCTCACCGAGAAGACCATCGACATCTACCTCGGCGGCCTCCGCGATCCACGCCGGCTCGCCGCCCGCAACAACCGCCTGCGTCACCTCCGCCTCATCGACCTCGACAACGATGGCTGGCTCGATGTCCTCGCCTGGGGCGGCGAGGGGATCCGGCTCTGGCGCAATCGTGGGCGTCTCGGCTTCTCCGAGGTCTCCCGCGAGTTCGGTCTCGATGACCTCCCCGAAGTCTCGCACCTCGTCGCCGCCGACTTCGACCAGGATGGCGACACTGATCTCATCGTGTCCCTTGCCGGTGGCGGGCTCCGTTTCCTCCGCAACGACGGCGGCAATGCCAACAACGCCATCAAGGTCCGCCTTCTCGGCAACCGCTCCAATTTCTCCGGCCTCGGCACCCGCATCGAGGTCAGTGCCGGATCCTGGCGCACCCTCCGGACCGTCCAACAACTCCCCGTCGAGATCGGCGTCGGCAAAAAGACCCAACTCGATTCCGTCACCGTCCGCTGGTTCGACACCCAACTTCCCTCCGTCGACATCACCGTCGAACCCCGCGTCGTCCTCAACCTCGTCGAACTCACCGTCCCCACCGGTTCCTGTCCCTACCTCTACGCCTGGGACGGCACCGGTTTCCGCTTCATCACCGATCTCCTTGGCGCCGCTCCTGTCGGCCTGCCCGTCGCTCCCCGCCGCTACATCGAGGCTGACCCCGAGGAAATCGTGCGCATTGGCGACACCCGATCCTTCGTTCCAAAAGACGGCCTTCTCACCCTCCAGATCACCGAGGAACTCCGTGAGATCCTCTACCTCGACGCCGTCCAACTCCTCACCGTCGATCATCCCCCCACCGTCGAAGTCCACTCCACCAGCCGACTCGTCCCCGGTCGCCCCTTCCCCCGCCACGAACTCGTCGCGTTGCACCGTCCCATTCCCCTGCGCGGAGCAGTCACCCTCGACGGTATCTCCGTCACCGATGCCCTCCAACTCTCCGACCGGATCCGGGTGTCACCGCCCCAACCCCACGGCGAAGCCTATCGCGGTCTCGCCGAACCCCACGGCCTGATCCTCGACTTCGGCCCGTTGCCCGTCGGCGATTCCCTGTGGCTCGTTCTCGACGGCTGGCTGCGATTCGGCGGTGGCATGGCCAACATCGCCGCCTCCCATCGCTCCGATTTCGGTTTCCCCTTCCCCCAACTCGAAGCCGAGATCGCCCCCGACCAATGGCGACCGGTTCCCGTCACCGTCGGAGCCCCCGCCGGCAAGACCAAGACCATCGTCGTCGATCTCTCCCACCAACTCCCCGAGGGCACCCGCCGTCTCCGCCTCAAACAGGCCTTCGAGATCCACTGGGATCGCATCGCCCTCCTCCGACGCGCCCCCGACACCGACCTGCGCGTCACGCGACTCGATCCGACCCGCGCGGATCTCCATTACCGGGGCTACAGCGAGTTCGCCGACCTTCCCTGGCATGAACCCCTGACCCCCATCTATTCCCAACTCCTGCCCCGCCCCCATTGGAAGATCACCCCGTCCGGTTGGGCCACCCGGCCCGGCGATGTCCGCGAACTCCTCCAGCATCGCGACAACGGCCTCGCCATCATCGCCGGCGGTGACGAACTCACCCTCGACTTCAATGCCTCGTCCCTGCCCCAACCCGGCCCCGGCCTGAATCGCACCTACTTCCTCTGGTCGGTCGGTTGGGACAAGGACGCCGATTATCACGTCGCCGCGGGCACCACCATCGAACCCCTCCCCTGGACCGGCATGGACGACCAACGCCATGGCATCGAACCACGCCCCCCTTTCAGTTCAGATTCACTTCACACCCGTTTCAACACCCGTTGGATCGGACCCCGCACCCTCGTCCGTCGTTCCTCCATCCCCTCCCGCTGAACCTGTGGAAACCTCCCTGCCCGCACCCGCACCGGCCTACCCCGCTCCCCTCGTCCCGCCGTTCACCCACGGCGAACGCGTCACCCTCACCATCCATGACCTCGCCTTCGGCGGCGATGGCGTCGGACGGGTCGGCGAATTCGTGGTCTTCGTCCCGTTCGTCTGCCCCGGGGAAGTCGTCGAGGTGAAGATCACCGAGATCCACAAACGCTACGCCCGCGGCCTCCTCTCCCGCATCGTCCAGGCCGCCCCCGAACGCGTCACCCCCGCCTGCGCCTACTTCACCGAATGCGGCGGTTGCCAGTACCAACACCTCGACTACCCCGCCCAGCTCCAGTGGAAACACAAACAGATCGCCGACCTCTTCCAGCGCGTCGGCGGCTTCGATTCCGCCCTGGTCCATCCCGTCCTCCCCTGCCCACAACCCTACGGCTATCGCAACCGGATCCTCGTCCGTTCCCAGTGGAATCGACCCGCCAAAAAGCTCGACCTCGGTTTCATGCGCAATGACTGCGGCCTCGTCTGCGACATCGAATCCTGCGCCATCGCCGAACCCGGCCTCAACGACGCCATCCGCGAATGGCGCCTCAATCCCCCCCACAAGGGCGGTATCAAGACCCTCCTCCGCATCCCCCCCGAAGGCTGGGATGTCCCCGAGCATTCCTTCTTCCAGAACAATTTCTTCGCCCTGCCCGCCCTCCTCGACGCCACCCGCAACGCCCTTCGCGATTCCGGTTCACGCCATCTCATCGACGCCTATTGCGGCGTCGGCTTCTTCGGCATCGAACTCGCCGGCGAAGTCGAATCGTTCCTCGGCGTCGAACTCGATGCCCCCGCCATCCAGGCCGCCCGTCGCAATGCCCAACGCCGTGGCATCCGCAACGGTGAGTTCGTCGCCGGCAATACCGATGACCTCCTCCCCAGCCTGCTCCAACGCCTTGACCCCGCCCTCACCACCGTCCTGCTCGATCCCCCACGCGTCGGTTGCCGTCCACCCAGCCTCCAGGTCCTCCGCCAGACCGGCCCCCGCCAGATCCTGTACGTGAGCTGTCACCCCGCCACCCTCGCCCGCGATCTCCGTCTCCTCTGCGAAGACAACCGCTACCATCTCCACGGCGTCCATCCCGTCGACATGTTCCCCCAGACCCAACACGTCGAATGCGTCGCCGATCTCAGGCTCGGGGCATCGGTCCCATCGGTCCCTTAGGTTCCATCCCCTCCCACCCCTACCTCCGGAAGGTCGGATTCGCGCTCACCACGACCACGTGCGGCGAAGACACCGTCGCCGTCGACTTCGGGCCCAGGCCCGCGCCCTCAATCGCGTTCTTCGCCTCCTCCATCGCCGCCGGCATCACGTTGGTGAAACCGCCCGACTGCAACATCCGGTTCAACGAATCCGCCGAATACGTCCCACCCCAAGGCTGTTCGATCGGCCGGTTCGTCCCCGCCACAAAACGGATGACCTGATCGGTCGCCCCGTTGGCCTGCGAACCCAACGTCTGGAACGTGACCAGCGGCTTCTCCGGGATCCCCATCCGGGTCACCACTCCCTGCACCGTTCCATCCATCGACAGGTCATGCCCCGGCGACACCGTGCCGCTGGCCTCGATCTCCACACGGAATCCCAACGCGGGAACATCATACGTCGCCGTCGTGGCAAACGTGTACCCCCGGTCGAGGCATCCCCCCACAACCAACCCCATTCCCAGCCACACCCAGGACAACGCCGAACGGACACCCCCACCGCGCCGATGCCCAACGAGTCCTCCATCGCCCCCGTGCAATCCACTGGCTGCATTCTGGAAGGTCCTGCGCGGGATCAAGGATGGGTTCACGATGCGAGGTGGGTTCGAAGCTGGGGGAAAATCAACGATCCGGAATCATCACGGGAAGTGGATCAATCCTACCCCCCTACCCCCCTCCCACAACGGGGGTCCTCCATCAGATCGAACACCAGCAAACGACCAAGCTGAATCCCCCTTCACCCGACGAATCCAACAGCACCTGTTCATGCCTCCCACCAACCCAAAGGACCAACCGCCTGCCAACCCCGCGTGCAATCCCACGCACGAATCGCGAAGGCCATTGCGTCCCGAAGCAACGCAGCATTCCTGGACGCCCCGGTCATGCCATCACCGCATCATCAGTTCCGGACCGTCATTCGCCGTGTATCCAAGGCTGGCCAGCGCTCGCGCAGCCAAAGGATCCTTTTCGGCACCGGCCCGCATCAGCAGGAAATAGCCGGTGTACCCATGACGATGACGACGTTCGATCGGGTAAAAAGCAGAGTTCACACCCTCCCCCTGGAGCGTGGTCCCGCGTCGGATCTCGCGTTCGGCGTTCTCCCGTGCAAAGAGCAGCAGGCTGGTCGGGGTGCCGGCCTCGTCGGCGTGAAGCTTCCAGGCCCGAAACAGCTCGTTCCATCGCGCCGGATCCTTCATCAACGGTCGCGCCGTCTGTTCCAGGAAAACCGCATTGCCCAGATCACGGTCCAGCAATCTCGCAGCCTGATCGATCACGACGCCGTCCCGTTTCCGGGCCTGCTCCGCCACATCCAGGGTTCGGATCCCTTCCCACTCCACCCGAACCAGATGGACGAACGACGGTCCGTATCCCCCGAGCAGGCCTATCTCAAGGAGCGGAATCAACTCCTCGCGGGAATGGCCTTCGGCAATCTCGGGTCGATCCAATCGAACCGCCACCTCCGCGATGGTCCGCACGGCGTTCCGCCACGACTCCTCGCCTTCGACCCAATACAACCGAGCCAGCTTCCAAAGGGCCGGTGCCTCGTCGACCACCGTCCAGAGAACCTTCGGGTCATCCGCAATCAGACCGCGCCGCGCCCGCTGCACCCACTCGTCCGGAGTGACATCGATCAACCCGGGAAGCATCAACCCGCTCCCAACCAGGATCGACCGGGCCTGTTCGTCTCCCTGCTTCACTGCACGCACCAGCAAGGCGTGTTCCCACGGAAGCCATCCGGGTTCCGATCCTTCGCCCCCGCTGGTGCGTCGAACCGGGTCGAGGTGGATCCGATCGGCCGGATCCTGCCGCTCAAGGCGACGCTGGAGAATGCGCTCCAGGCGGGGCGTCGGTCTGCCCGCTGTCGGGTGGATCCAGGAACCCAACTCCCGCCGTGCCTGGGCGTCACCCCCTGCCGCGGCTTGACGCAGCGGTTCAACCGCGAGCGGGGCATTGAAGGTCGAGGCCTCGAGCAACGCCCGCGCCAGCGCCCCGGAAGCCCCGGGAATCGCAAGGAAGGGCGCCAACTCCAGTCGATGCAAAGCCGCGGTCGATCCCAACCCGACCGCCATCAGGTGCAACCGATGCGCGCGAGCCAACTCGTCGGCCGTCGGCGCCTCCGGCTTGACCATTCCCCGCGTCAACGAAGCCGCGGCCAGTCGTTCCACCGCCTCCACCGGCGGGCTCAGCTTCTCCGAAAACCCCGGCTCGTCCGGGTGACGCCAGCGGGCCAGTGAAAAAGCCGGATCCAGGATCCACCAGTCCAACGCTTCGAAGTCCTTCGTCGTCCCATGTCGGGCGGCAGTCTCGACCCAGGTGATCAGCGTTGAGAACTTCAGGGGCACCCCACCCGGTCCCGACGCCCGACGGAAAGCGGCCAGCGCTGCGGCGGGATCCGTCGGAAAGAAATCGTGACCGCGTGCGTATCCCTCGCCCACGGACCAGCGGATGGCCGGA
>CAZDYB010000229.1:0-7195 GCA_964509045.1 uncultured Akkermansia sp. | reverse complement strand
GGGAACTGCCGTTTCACTGGACGGGGTGTGAGGATTGAAGCATGGAGAGGGCGGATGACCGAGGGCAGGGCCGCGGACGGCTTGGAGTCCGGGAATTCCGGATGGCTGCGATGACGAAAACCTTTTTTCGAAACTGGCTTGCGGTTGGGTTGGGGTGGTTGGCCGTGATGCATCCGTGGGGGGCAACCCTGGGTGCGGAATGGGAATTGGGTCCGGGATATCGACGGATGCCGGTGCAGCCGAAGGGGGGCGCGGTTGGGAGGGCTGGGTTTCGGGCGAGGTTGGCGGCGGAGACGGGGGTGAATTTCACGAACGTGCTGGAAGAGAGGCATTCGCTGACGAACCACATTTATTTGAATGGATCCGGAGTGGCGGCCGGGGATGTGGATGGGGACGGGTGGGTGGATCTCTATTTCTGTCGGTTGAACGGGACGAATGCGTTGTATCGGAATCTGGGGGGGTGGCGGTTTGAGGAGGTCGCGGGAGGATCCGGGGCGGGTTGTGGAGACCAGTATTCGACCGGGGCAACCTTTGCGGATCTGGACGGGGACGGAGATGTGGATTTGTTGGTGGGTGGGATCGGGACGGGGTTGCGGTTCTTTCTGAATGACGGGCGCGGACGATTCACGGAGCGCACGGCGGAGTCGGGGGTGGGATCGGTGGAAGCGCCGATGTCGGTGGCGGTGGCGGATGTGGATGGGGATGGGCGGCTGGATTTCTATGCTGCGAACTATCGGTCCTGGACGATGCGGGATGCGTTCAACCTGCCGGTATCGGTTCGGATGGAGGAGGGGCGACCGACGGTGACGCGGGTGTTTGGGCGTCCGGTGACGGATCCGGATCTGCGGGGGCGGTTCACGATCCCTGAGAACGGAGGGTTGCTGGAGCATGGGGAGGTGGATGTGCTTTATCGGAACGAGGGGGGAGGGCGGTATCGGAGGGAGTCGGTGGGAGGGCCGTTGTTTCGGGATGCGACGGATCGGCAGATGGCTGGACCGTTGTTCGAGTGGGGATTGGGCGTGGCCTTCCGGGATGTGAACGGGGATGGGATGCCGGACCTGTATGTGTGCAATGATTTCCATTCGCCGGACCGGTTGTGGATCAACCGTGGGGACGGCAGTTATCGGATGGCGCCGCCGATGGCGTTGAGGAAGGCGAGTTGGTTTGGGATGGGGGTGGATTTCGGGGACCTGGACCGGGACGGGCATGATGATTTTCTGGTGGTGGACATGTTGAGTCGGGATCCGGTGAAGCGGCATGTGCAGGTGGGGAGCCACATGAGGCGGGAGCATCCGCCGGGACAGGTGGAGGATCGGCCGGAGTACTCGAGGAACACTTTGTTCTGGGGGCGGGGCGACGTGACGTGGCAGGAGGGGGCATGGGCGTCGGGATTGCATGCGAGTGAATGGTCATGGGCGCCGGTGTTCCTGGATGTGGATCTGGACGGGTATGAGGACATCCTGATCACGACGGGTTTCGAGCGGGATGTGCAGGATGCGGATGTGGCGGCGCGGTTGGAGGAGGTGCGGCGTCGGGAACGGATCCCGGATGCGAGGGCGTTGTTGATGCGGCGAGAGTTTCCGCCGTTGAACGAGCCGAACCTGGCGTGGAGGAACCTGGGAGGGCGACGGTTTGAGGAGAATTCGGCGGCCTGGGGATTTGATCAGGCGGGGATATCGCAGGGAGTGGCGTTGGCGGACCTGGACGGTGACGGCGACCTGGATGTGGTGATCAACAACATGAATGGGCCGGCGTTGTTGATGGAGAATGTTTCGGTTGCAGCGCGGGTGGCGGTGCGTCTGGCCGGGCCGCCGGGCAATACGGCGGGTATAGGAGCCAAGGTTCGGTTGCTGGGCGGTCCGGTCCCGCAGGAGCAGGAGATCCAGGCGGGAGGCCGGTATCTGTCATCGGATGCCCCGCAGCGGGTGTTTGCGACGGGTGATCGGACGCAGGACCTGTTGATCGAGGTGATCTGGCCGGGGCCGGGGCGGCGTCGGACGGTGGTTCACGACGTGAAGGCGAACTCGATCTACGAGGTGGGGTTTGAGGGAGGGGAGATGGGAAGGGCGGAGGAGACCGGGAGGCGGGAGGTGGAGTCATTGTTTGCGGATGTTTCCGGACGGTTGGGGCATCGACATGTGGATCCGGTACACAACGATTTTGAGCGGCAGCCGTTGTTGCCGCGGAAGCTGAGTCAACTGGGTCCATGCGTGGCCTGGTTTGACCTGGATGCAGACGGGCGGGACGACCTGTTTGTGGGGACGGGAGCCGGTGGGAGGATTGCGGGGTACAGGAACATGCCGGATGGGACGTGGCAGCCTTTTGGGGAAGAACTGTGGAAGGCGCCGGTGCCGGTGGATCAGGCGGGGATGGTCGGGTGGCGATCTGCACCGGGCCGGGGAACGATTCTGGCGGCGGTATCGCTTCATGAATCCCCGGTGATGGAAGGCCCGGCGTTGATCGAGTATCCGTCGGGGGCGACCCGGCCATCGCTGCATGGGTTTGGGTGGGGATCGAGTGTGGGGCCGGTGGCGATGAGGATGGGATTGGCGGGGGGACCGCTGTTGTTCGTGGGAGGGCGGAACGTGCCGGGGCGATATCCGGAGGCGGCGTCGTCGATGTTGATGCGGCACGGGGCTGAAGGTTGGCAGGCGGACGCGGTGTTGACGGGAGGATTGCGGGAGGTGGGGATGGTGACAGGAGCGGTGTGGACGGACCTGGATCTGGACGGGTGGCCCGAGTTGGTGCTGGCGTGTGAGTGGGGTGGGATCCGGGTGTTTGCGGTGCGATCGGAGGGCCTGCGTGAGGTGACGGGTGAATGGGGGTTGGCTGACATGGTGGGGTGTTGGAATGGGATTGTTTCGGGTGATTTCGACGGGGACGGACGTCCGGATCTGGTGGTGTCGAACTGGGGAAACAACACCCGGCATGAACCGGTGCGTGGAGGGCGCGGGATCCGGTTGTATCATGCGGATTTTCTGGGGCGTGGAGCGGTGGACATCGTGGAGGCGTGGCATCATCCCGAGCGGGGATGGTTGCCGTGGCGGGTGCATTCGGAACTGGCGCCGGCATTGCCGTTCGTGGCGGCCCGGTTCCTGACGCATCGGGCCTTGGGAGAGACGGACATGCCGGGGTTGCTGGGGGATTTCGGGCGGGTGGCGCGTCATGTGGAGGCGCGGGTGTTTGAATCGATGATGTTGTTGAACCGGCGGGGCGAAGGAGGAGGAGGGTTTGAGGGACGGGTATTGCCGCGGGAAGCCCAGATGGCGCCGGTGTTCGGGATGGGAGTGGCGGACTTCGACGGGGACGGACATGAAGACCTGTTTCTGGCGCAGAATTTTTTTGGCAATGACGCCACCACCGAGCGTTATGACGCGGGATTGGGGATGGTGTTGCTGGGCGATGGGCGGGGCGGGTTCAGGGCATTGGGAGGGACGGCATCGGGGATCCGGTTGCCGGGGGAGCAGCGGGGAGTGGCGGTGTCGGACTTCAATCTGGATGGGCGGCCCGACCTGGTGGTGGGACAGAATGCGGGGCCGACCGGGTTGTGGGAGAATCGGACGGGTCGACCGGGGTTGCGGGTGCGGTTGGAAGGACCGGGAGGGAATCCGGACGGGGTGGGAACGCGGATGCGGGTGATGTTCGAGGATGGGACGGTTGGGCCGCTGCGGGAGGTGCAGGCAGGGGTTGGCAACGGGAGTCAATCGAGTGCGACGCAGGTGATGGGGCTTCCGCGGGAAGGGGTGGGAATCGAGGTGGGGTGGCCGGGAGAAGGGATGCGGAGGATCGTGTTGCCGAAGGGGAAGCAGCGGGTAGTGGTGCGGTATCCGGACCGGATTGGGGGCGAGCCATGAGAGTGGGTGGAATCCAAGGATGGAGCGTCCTGCTGTTGGGGTTGGGGCTGGGATGGGTTGGGGAAGCGGTTGGGGAGTCGTTGGTGATGCCGGTGAAACCGTCGTCGGATCCGGGGCCGTTGTTGCAGCGGTTGACATGGGAGGAGACGGGGATCCGGTTTGCGAATCGGGTTTCGGTGCCGCAGGCGTTGGAGAACAACAACCTGTTGAACGGCGCCGGGGCGGCGTTGGGAGATGTGGACGGGGACGGTCGTGTGGACATCTATCTGTGCCAGTTGGACGGGGCGAACGCGTTGTATCTGAACCGGGGTGGATTCCGGTTTGAAGCGGTGGCGGATGCGGGTGGGGCGGCGTGTGAGGACGTTCCGACGTCGGGAGCGGTGTTGGTGGATCTGGATGGGAACGGGACGATGGATCTGGTGGTGACGTCGGTGACGTCGGCGACGCGGGTGTACCTGAATGATGGCCGTGGGCGGTTCACGCGGGTGAAGGATCCGGGACTGATGCCGCATGGGGGTGGGTCGTCGATTGGGGTGGCGGACGCGAACGGGGATGGGTTGCCGGATCTGTACATTTCCCATTACGCGGATCTTTCGATCCTGCGGAGTGGAGGGGCGATACCGATGCGGATGGTGGAGGGGCAGGCGCAGCCGACAGGGCCGCATGCGCGGCGGTTGCGGATTGTGGAAGGGCGGTTGGTGGAGTTGGGGGAGCCGGACCAATTGTGTCTGAACCGGGGGAACGGGTTGTTTGAACCGGTGTCGTGGACCAACGGCTATTTTGTGGATGAGCGACTGCAACCGTTGGTGGAGACCCCGATGGAGTTGGGGTTGTCGGTGATGTTCCGCGATCTCAACGGGGATGGCTGGCCGGATCTCTATGTTTGCAACGACTTTGATTTTCCGGATCGGATCTGGATCAACGAAGGCGGCAAGCGGTTCCGGGCATTGCCGTCGGAGGCGCTGCGGCGGACGAGCCACTTTTCGATGGCGATGGATGCGGCCGACGTGGATCGGGACGGGTTCGACGATCTGTTTGTGGTGGACATGGCGAGCCGGTTGCATCGGTTGCGGATGACGCAATCGGGGGTGATGAATCCGCCGCGGCGGATGGCGGGTGAGGGGTTGGTGCGGGCGTTGGCGAGCCACAACACCCTTCAACTGAATCGTGGGGATGGCAGTTATGCCGAGATCGCACATGCGTCCGGAGTTGCCGCGTCAGAATGGTCGTGGTCGGCGGTGTTCCTGGATGTGGACCTGGACGGTTACGAGGATCTGTTGATCGGGAACGGGCATGCCTCGGACATCCTGGACCTGGACACCATGGAACGGATCGATGCGTTCCGGCGTCAGGCACGGCCTTCAGCGGCGCAGTTGCGGGAGACGCTGCGATGGTTTCCGTCGTTGACCGTCACCAACGTGGCGTTTCGCAATCTGGGGAACCGGACGTTCCGGGACGCGTCGGTTGGGTGGGGATTTGTCGCCACTGAAGTCACCCATGGCCTTGCGTTGGGGGATCTGGATGGGGATGGGGACCTGGATGTGGTGCTCAATTGCCTGGGTGCACCCCCGGTTGTCCATCGGAACAATGCCACGGCGCCGCGGGTGGCCGTACGGCTCCGGGGCAAGGGACCCGATACCCACGGCATCGGAGCCCGGATCCGTGTCGAGGGCGGGCCCGTCCCCCAATCGCAGGTGATGATCGTCGGGGGACGGTATCTGTCGGGGGACGATCCCCAGCGTGTCTTTGCTGCGGGTGCGGGGCCGATGACGGTGACGGTCGACTGGCCGGACGGGATGCGGCAGGTGCGGTCGAATGTTCCGCCGGATTCGCGGGTATTGGTGGTGCGCGATGCGGGGGAGGAGCGGTGGGCGGTCCGGGGCGTTGGGGAGTCGGCGCGGTGGTTTGAGGATGTGACGGGGTGGTTGGGGCATGTGCATGAGGAGATCGACCACGACGATTTTGCGGGGCAACCGTTGTTGGGACGGAAGCTGAGCCAACCTGGGCCGGTGGTGGCGTGGGTGGATGTGGACCGGGATGGTTGGCCGGATCTGGTGGTGGGGAATGGTCGGGGTCGGGCACCGGACGTGATGCGCAACGGGATGGGCAAGGGGTTTGCTCCCTGGGGAGAGGCAGCGGCGCTGCCGTCGGAGTTGTTCACGGAGGATGTCACGGGATTGGTGGCGGCGCCGGATGGAGTTGGGACGAACGCGCCGACGCGGGTGCTGGCGGCGTTGACGGCGCTCGAGGCAGAGGATGAATCGCGGGTGGTGGAGTTGGGGATCGGGAAGGGGGGCGCGGTCCGGGAGTTGGTGCGGATGGCGGGAGCGTTGGGGCCGGTGGCGATGGCGGATGTGAATGGCGATGGGCGACTGGACCTGTTTGCCGGGACGCGCTTCAGGACGGGGCGTTATCCGGAATCGGAGGCATCGGCCCTTTTCCTGGGACAGGCGGACGGAACGTTTCGGCGTGATGCGGGGCAGGATGAGGCGTTGGCGCGGGTGGGCCTGGTGCGGGGAGCGGTGTGGTCCGACCTGGATGGGGATGGGCGACCGGATCTGATCCTGGGATGCGAATGGGGGCCGGTGCGGGTGTTGATGAACCGGGATGGGCGGTTGAGGGATGTGACGGAATCGATGGGTCTGGGAGGTTTGACCGGATGGTGGCAGGGCGTGGCGACGGGGGATTTTGACGGGGACGGCCGACCGGACATCGTGGCGACGAACTGGGGCAACAACAGTCAGTACGGGGCGACGGCGGATGGTTCGGAGTGGTTGTTTTACGAGGACCTGGACCGGGACGGAACGGTGGACCTGATCGAGGCGTATGTGGAAGGGGTGGAGGGTCGTCTAGTGCCGAGGCGGAACCGGATCGTTCTGGGAGCGGCATTGCCGTTGTTGCGTCGGGCGATTCCGTCGCATTCGGCATTTGCGGAACTGGATGTTGCGGGGTTGTTGAGGGGACGACAGGCGACGGCGGGTCGGCTTGGGGCGAAGACGTTGTTGCACACGGTTTTCATGAATCGGGGAGGGCGTTTTGAGGCGATCGCATTGCCGCAGGAGGCGCAGTGGAGTGCGGCGTGCGGGGTGGGGGTGGCGGATTTCAACGGGGACGGTCGGGAGGATCTGGTGATGGCGCAGAATTTCTTTGCGACGGTGCCGGACCAACCGCGGATGGATGCGGGTTTGGGGTTGGTGATGCGGGGTCGGGGAGACGGCACGTTTGAGGCGGTATCGGCGGTGGAAAGCGGGGTGCGGGTGATGGGCGAACAGCGTGGGGTGGCGATTGCGGATTTCAACCGGGACGGACCACTCCCCGCTTAGGCCGAAGCCGCCGCCCAA
>CAZDYB010000228.1:0-7199 GCA_964509045.1 uncultured Akkermansia sp. | reverse complement strand
CGGGCCTGCGATCCAAGGATCAATCCCGACGGGTGGTCGCCCATTGCAAGGCGTCCAGAACCATTCCTTCGGTGAGGTACTCGGGAAGGACCTTGGGTGGTTCGTTTTGGTTGATCGAATAAACCAAGACCAGTGGGACTCCAGCCCGCTCGAATCGGCGCAGTTCCCGGGCGATTGCCGGATCCTCAAAGGTGAAGTCACCCAGCAACGGGACGATTCCATCAGCCTTGATCCTTTCAATGACCGAATCGACTTCGATGGCGATGCGCTTGTTCTGCTGACAGGTCGTGCACCAATTCGCGGTGAACTCAACGAAGACCGCCTTTCCATCCGTCCTGGCCCTTTCAACGGCTTCAGGTGACCAGACCTGCCACGGGAGACGATGGTTCCCCGTGATCTGGGTCGAGTTCGCCCTTGCTGTCGCAGACGGTGGGTTTCTCCAATCCACTTCAGACTCGAGCAACCAGACGTAGGAGCCTGCGATGAGGACTGCAATCATCCCCCAACTCAAGCCATGCCTCTTTTGGCTTCGTTGGATGAACTCGCCGAACATCCACGCCACCATTGCGATGATCACGAGGAACAATCCCAGCCAAAACCGAGCGTCGGGTTCGTAGTGGTCGGCGGCCAACAGGAACAACCAGATCGCCGTTCCCAGCATGGGAAAGGCCATCAGGGTCTTGAAGTTGTTCATCCAAGGACCTGGTTTTGGGAGCTTTTTCAACCAGCGGGGTTGGAAGCAAAGCGCCACGTAGGGGATGGCCAAGCCGGTTCCGGCAATAAGGTACATCAGGAGCGTGACCCACGGGCTTTGGCCTGGCTTGAGAGCGTATCCGATGGACACCCCGAGGAACGGGGCGCTGCATGGAGTGGCAAGAATGGTGGCGAGGATGCCGTTGAAGAAAGCGCCACCAAGTCCCTCTTTCTGGGCAAGAGCGCTGGTGGTATCGACAGCCTTGCCTCCGATGGAGACCTCGAAAGCCCCGAGGAGATTGACGGAGATGATCACGATGAGAATCGTCATCAGTATCAGGAAGGTGCTGCTTTGGAACAGCACACCTTGATGCACTGATCTGCCTGCAAACGAGAGCCCGATCATCACCGCCGCCAAAGTTGCAAAGGAAGCCAGGACCCCGGCGCCGTACATCAATCCGAGTATCCTGACCCGGCCCGGCGATTCCTGGCCCTGACGCACAAAGCTCAGGATCTTGAGGGCAATGACTGGAAGAACACAGGGCATCACGTTGAGGATGAGTCCTCCGATGAATGCGAAAGCCATCAGTGTCAGGAATCCAACGGAGCCGGTGACCGACGAATCAGGAGGCAAGGTGGTTCCTCCGTTGGCCTGGATCTCGGCGGAAACGCGATAAGACCTGATCGGGAGGCCATCCGCAGTGGTCTGTACCAGGAGACCTGCCACCGTACTCGGCCATTTCCCGTCGGTACTGGCAACGGTTTGATCAATGGTGACGCGCCCGTCGCCAGTGGGTTGTCCGGGTTTGGAGGCACCGAACTCCAGATTGTCCCTCAACTCCGGAAAGAAGTCCCAGAGATCGCTCTTGCCCGGAGCCATGAATCCGATCCTGAGGGTGCGTTGACTTTCTGAGATTCCTGACTGGAAGCCGACGGTCACCGGAAAGCGTTGGGTTTCGGGAAGAGCCTGCCGAAAGCGGGGGAAGGCGGAGGCTTGGGTTGAAGGGACACTTGAGGATCCAATCTGGAGGGAAACGCTGACGTCGGTTGAGCGGGGAACGCATTGTTTTTCGCATTCCAGCCAGCGAACTCGGGCGGACAGGGTCAGCAATCCGTCGGCCAGATTGGATGACAAGGTCAGCGGAATGAGCAGGGTATTTGTTCCCTCATAAGCGAAGACGGCGCCGGCCTCCTCCTTGAGTTTGCGCGGGGTGGGCCACTCTATGGCTCCGGCGGTGATGCCTTCCGGCAGGTCCCAATCAATGGTGGTGGCTTGTCCGCCCGCGCCTGCTTCTCCCGGATTACTCCAGTATGTATGCCATCCGTGGTTGGATTGGAGGGTCAGGGCTGCCAGAACGGTTGTTCCGGGGCGGGAAGCCAGGTGATCGAGGGTCAGAACAGCCTCGGTCTGTGCCTGGGCTCGAACCCGGTTTGGGGTGAGCCATCCCAAGCCCAGGGCGAAGACGAAGAACCAACGGGAGAACATCTGGATCACCATGACGTGTGACGGGATTCGGGCAACGGGATAGCGTCTGGAAACAAAAAAGGGCGCCGAGGCGCCCCATGAAGACGAGAGGCCCGAGGGCCCTGTCGGGTGGATTACTTCCGGCGAAGCGCCAGAAGCATCAAGCCTGCGCCACCTACCATCATGGCGACGGTGGTCGGCTCAGGAACCGCAGTGATGGTAGCCGTGAAGTTCGCGGTCTGCCCCGCTCCGAAGTTCTTCAAGGCCCAATCGTTGGCTCCGGGACCAGTCTTCTCCCAGAAATCATTGCCACTCAGACCGATTGCCGGCGAGCCACCGGGAACGATCAGACCGGCGAGTTCACCGACACCGAGTGTACCGAAGTCGATGGTATAGGTGAACCGGTCGGGGAGGATGTTGGTGGGGTCATAGCCGAACCCAAGATTCACGACCCGGCCGCCGTCGAGGACGTCGAGTGTGGTCGAATACAGCAAGGAACCGGGGGAGGCAGACCCGTCAATCAGGGGACCGTCCTGATTGTAGATGCTGAAGGTCAGTCCTCCGTTGCGGGCGAAGTTGGCCGAGTATTCGAAGCTGAATCCCGTAAGGACCCGATCCGTACCCGCCAAGACCACTTCATCACCATACTGCCCACCGGTGTAGCTGAAGTTGCCTGAGCCCGAGTGTTGGTAAACCGTTGCCGCAGAAACTGACAGACCAGCAGTCAGGATCGACAACGCGCCAGCAAATTTAATCATTCCAGAGGCCATATTCTCGTCTTCAAAAAGGGTTAGCGCTATTTCAACAGCCCCGACGTGCGAGACTGCAGCCACCTAACCGTTTCTATGCCCCTTCCGTCAAGGGGTTTTTGTAGGGAGGACGATTATGGGGCGTGATTCGATTCCCTGCGATGGGACATCAGGATGTCTTGTTCATGCCTGGAGAATGATTGGGGTGTCGACCCACTGAGGATTTTCCCGGTCTTGCGGGTGGCTGCGGGTTCCGTAGCCTTGTCCGCACCTCATTTGAAAGCATTGGTTGAAACCGCGGGTCGACGTACGGAGCGAGCCTTCCTCGTCGGATTGGAACTCAAGGGTCGATCGACCTGGGATGTCCGGGATTCCCTGGATGAATTGGGTGAACTCGCGTCGACCGCCGGGGTGACGGTGCTGGGCGATGGGCTTCAGAAGCTGGAAGCTCCGCATCCCAACACGTGCATTGGCCCCGGAAAGGCCGAAGAGTTTGCGGCAAGGTGTCGGGAACTCGGGGTCGACACCGTGATTTTCGATGACGAGTTGTCCGGGGCCCAGACCCGCAATCTGGAGGAGTTGTTTGGTTGCAAGGTCCTGGATCGGACATCCTTGATTCTGGAGATCTTCGCGAATCGTGCGCGGACCCGGGAGGGCAAGCTCCAGGTGGAGTTGGCGCAATTGCAGTACCTGCTTCCGCGATTGACTCGTTTTTGGACCCACCTTTCCCGTCAGCGCGGTGGTCTTGGCGCCATCGGCGGCGAAGGTGAATCCCAGCTTGAGGCTGACCGCCGCAAGACCCAGGAACGGATTGATCGCATCCGCAATGAACTGGACGTGGTGCGACGCCAACGTGAGACCCAGCGGGATGGACGCCAACGCCATCAGTGGCCACTGGCATCGATCGTTGGATACACCAACGCCGGGAAGTCCACGCTGCTCAATGCGTTGACTGGTGCGGGTGTGCTGGCGGAGGACAAGTTGTTCGCAACGCTGGATCCGACAACACGGCGTTTGCGGCTTCCCACCAACCAGAGCGTCCTGCTGAGCGACACCGTCGGCTTCATCCGAAAGCTGCCTCACGGGTTGGTGGAGGCTTTCAAAGCCACCCTTGAAGAGGTGGTGGAGGCCGACCTGCTCCTCCACGTTGTCGATGCGAGCCATCCCCACGCCGAGGAGCAGATCCGGGCGGTCAATCTGGTCCTGGAGGAGATTGGCGCAGCCGACCGGCCCACCCTGATGATCTTCAACAAGGTGGATCGTTTGCCGGATCGCACGGCCCTGCGTCGATGGGATGGCTTGTTTACCCGCTCGGTGGCGGTGTCGGCCCGGACCGGGGAAGGCTTCCAGGAATTGTTCGCCGAACTGGGAGTCTGCCTCAGGCCGGTGCGACGCGAGTTGGATCTCAAGATTCCCTATACGGATCAAAGGATCCTCGCGCGCCTGCATGCCCTGGGTCAGGTGTTGGAGCAGGACTATTCCGGTCCGGTCGCACGGGTTCGCGTCCTGGTGCCACCTCACATGCAGCATGAGTTCCGGGACTATGTGATCGCTCCCCTCGCAGGTACGGAGGTGTCCCCGGAATCGGGCAAGTGACCCGGCTTGACGGTCTTTCGGTGAATCGAGGAGGATGCGGTTCGTCCGCGACGCGCCATGAATGCTTCCAATCCTTCCTCTTCCCGCCGTGATTTCATCAGATCCGGCTCCGCTGCTGCTGCTGTCGCCTTGGCGGCTCCGGCAATCCTCATCCGGGAACGGGCCTTCGCCCAGAACTCGGACACCCTGAAGATCGGTCTCGTCGGCTGCGGCGGCCGCGGCACGGGTGCGGCCGGCAATGCTTTGACCGCCGATTCCAACCTGATCCTCTGGTCCGTCGGAGATGCCTTCCCGGAGCCGATCGATGGTTCGGTCAAGAGTCTCAAGGAACAGTACGGCGGCCGGATCCAGGCCGAGGCCGACCGGCAGTTCTCGGGGTTGGACGCCTTCAAGAAGGTCATCGATTCCGGTGTGGACGTCGTCTTGCTGGCGTCGCCTCCGGGATTCCGTCCCGAGCATCTCCGGTATGCCATCGAGAAGGGCAAGCACGTCTTCTGTGAGAAGCCGATGGCCACCGATGCCCCCGGCATCCGCCACGTGATGGAGACGGTTCGGATGGCGAAGGAAAAGAAGCGGAACATCGTGGCCGGCTATTGCTGGCGCTATGATCTCCCCCGTCAGGCGTTCTACCAACAGATCGATGACGCGGCCCTGGGTGAGGTTGTGGGAGTTTATGGAACCTATCTGACCGGTCCGGTGAAGCCGATGCCGCCCGAGACATCCCGGCCGCCCGGCATGAAGGATCTCGAATGGCAGATGCGCAACTGGATGAACTTCACCTGGCTGGCGGGTGACGGTTATGTCGAGCAATGCATCCATACGGTCGACAAGGTCCTTTGGGCCTTCCGCGATCAACCGCCGGTCAAGTGCACGGCCAACGGTGGACGGGTGAATCCCAATGGTTCGGGAAACATCTTTGACCACGTCACCGTGGTCTATGAGTGGGCGAACGGTGCACGTGGCGTGGTTGCCCAACGCCAGATTGCCGGCTGTTACAACGACAACAGCGACTATGTGCTCGGCACGGCCGGCAAGGGTTGGTCGGGTTGGGGTGCCCCCTATATCAAGTCCGGCGACCAGATCAAGTGGCGTTACAAGGGTGACAAGCCCGACATGTACGTGGTCGAGCACCAGGTCCTGTTCAAGGCCATCCGCGAGGGCCGGTTCCACAACGATGGTGATCGCATGATCACCAGCACCCTGGCCGGCATCATGGGCCGCATGGCGGGTTATACCGGCCAGGAAGTCACCTGGGAACAGGCGCTCAACTCCCAGCAGAAGCTCGTTCCCGAGCAGATGTCCTGGGACATGTCGCTTCCGGTCCTCCCGCAGGCCACGCCCGGCAAGACCAAGCTGGTCTAAGTCGCCACCCAAGTGCCGCACCGGCCCGCTCTACCCATGGATCGTCGTACCTTCATGACCCTGGGTTCAGCGGGTCTTTTCGCGTCGATGCTGCCCGACGCCTTCGCCGCTGGAACATCCCGCAAGATCCGCAAGGGGATCATGTGGGGCACGGTGGGTGTCCCCGGGTCCATTCTCGAAAAGGCGCGCGCGGTGAAGGCGGCTGGTTTCGAGGGAGTTGAACCGATGGGGG
This sequence comes from uncultured Akkermansia sp., assembly GCA_964509045.1. Taxonomy (GTDB): domain Bacteria; phylum Verrucomicrobiota; class Verrucomicrobiia; order Limisphaerales; family UBA9464; genus UBA6176. Next base: position 1,102 of record CAZDYB010000228.1, on the reverse strand, counting down.
GCATGGACGTGGATGAAATGCTCCGTGCATTGGACGACACCGGATTGAAGGCGGGCAGCGTTTGTTGTCATACCCACTGGGCAAAGCCGCTTTCAGATCCCAACCCGGCTGTCCGGGCCGTCGGTGTGGAAGGGCTTCGGCAATCATTGAAGGACGCGAAGCGGTATGGCGCACCTGCCGTCCTCCTGGTGCCTGCGGTGGTCAACGAATCGGTGGGCTATGCGGAGGCCTACCGACGATCCCAGGAAGAGATCCGAAAGGTTGTTCCCCTCGCGGCCGAGCTCGGGGTTCGAATCGCGATCGAGAATGTCTGGAACAATTTCCTGCTGAGCCCGCTGGAGGCAGCCCGGTACGTCGACGAGTTCGAGTCGCCCTTCGTGGGATGGCATCTCGACTGCGGCAACCTGGTCCACTACGGCTGGCCGGAGCAATGGGTGCGCATCCTCGGCAAACGCATCGTCACCCTCCACATCAAGGAGTATTCGCGGGTGAAGTCGGACAAGTTGGGGAAGTGGGCCGGGTTCGACGCCGAGTTTCTGAAGGGCGACAACAATTGGCCGGCCATCATGAAGGCGCTGGATGAGATCGGTTACTCGGGATGGGGAATCGCCGAGCAGGGCGGGGGTGGCACGCCGGACGGATTGAAGAAGTTGAGCGGCGAGATGGACCAGATCTTCGCTTCCTGACGAAGGCCACCTCATGCACGTCGAGCCGACTCTTCAACTCTATTCAGAGCATGTCCCCAAAGTGCCGAAGCCATTGACAGCCACCCGTTGAATCCACGCCACAAGAAGGCTCATAATGGGCAAAATTCCCCTCAATCACGGAAATTCGACCTTCATGTGCCCTGACCGTCTGGTGGTGATCCAAATTTGGTCCCCGGCGGCCCCTTCAACCCGAAGGGTTGGAAGCCGGTAGACCGGGGTCGCGAAGCGCACCCCGGGAATGGATGACTATATCTACCCCGGAGGGGTTGCAGAGCTTTCTCATACCCCTCCGGCGTAGGAAACACACCGTTTGTTTCGGAGATTGAGGTGTACCTGGATACAGTTGGGAATATGAAAAACAGGGTGGTTTGGGACAGGCTCTATTTGGCCGGGAC